>JAPSKD010000327.1 GCA_031177865.1 Bacillus sp. (in: firmicutes)
ACCAACATTTGTGGACCTTTTCATTAATGGAAGTTTATACAAAGACGTGCTGACCTTTACGGTGGTCAGTAAAGGAGCAGAAAAAGCGCCACCCGAACATTATGCTGAGGAAATCATTCGAGGTGGGATAGGTTTCTTAAGTGAAGCTTATCTTGAAAAGTTGAAGAATCACATAAATATATTATGTAAACAAAGATGAAACAAATGGCTATGTTAAAGAATAAAACGGTTGTTCTATAATGAACTAAAATTACCGAGAGCGAGTGAGTTTTAATGGCGTTAGCGGACATAATTAACCAAATCAGAAATCTACCTAATTAATGAAAAGACGGTCTTATTACCAGGTGAGTACACTGATCGAGGGGAATTATGGTCAAGGGTGATCGAAGGGGAAGAAACTTTCCTTGTAAGGAAGAGCCCAATTACCGTTATCGAGGAGACACTATTACATTTAGGGTCAAATTTCCTTGGAGCCCGACGCAGTGCAAAATACCTGCTTTCTCTAACCAGAATGCACCCAATGAGTGAAAATCCGCAGATGGGAATTTTATTATTTCCAACAAAAAATATGAAGTGCCACTGCAACATATGGTTTTCGTCTATTCATGTAAAAATACAAACCCTATGAGAAGCAATCAAATTGAGGTTTTAACGAGCTTTGGTCATACAATCTTAATTGATATGTCGGAAAGAGCCTTTAACAACAAGCGGCAAAAGGCAGTTCAGCTTTAAGAAGCCATTACCAATAATCTAAATAGCCCCTTAAATTTCTATGTCGAACCAAAGAAGGGCTTTTATATAAGTAAAAACCCAAAAGAAAATAATTATTCCCTTGAGAAAAAATAATGAAGGAGAGCAGCTTCCTTAATGGAGGCTGCTCTTATAATTTGGTAGTTTTGATTTGCGGCGAAGCAGTAAGTCAATCCCCGCAAGCACAATACCTATTAAAAACGGTACAACCTTCAGGCTGACAGTTTGATCATATAACAAGAATCCATAAATATTAATTATCTCTGTAAGAAGGATTCCAAGAACAAAACCGGTTATAAATATCAGCACAGTTCTCATTCTTCGTCTCTCCCCTCAAATATCTGTTTTCTCTGTATACCAGTATAGCAATACAGTGCTTTTTTCAAAATGAGCCAGAGTCGTAACTTCGTTTACACCTTAGGTCTTAGAACACTACTTTTTATTACTATATACGACGGTTAATGAGGAATAAAATTGAGGAATTGGTAAAAATTATTAGTTAGGAGGTGGGAGTGTGTCCTTATTACGACCGAAAAAACGAACCGTTAAAAAACCACAATTGTTAACTCCGAGTAAATTGGTTTCACAAAAGGCAAACACACCAACTCCTAGCTCATTAACGGAGACAGAGAAGCAAATAAAAGAAATTCTTGGTAATAATGAAGATTTAAAAATAAAACATTTTAAAATTTTTGGCCAATTCTCAGCTGCCTGTGTGTATTTTTCAAGTATAGTTGATAAGGATTCTCTTAATAAGGACATATTAAAGCCTCTTATGTATGAACCTGAACATTTAATTGGAAAAGAAAAACCACTTCCCCAATTAATCGATATTATCCTAACAGAAACGATCTATCATAGTGAGGCCAAGGTTGGAGATAGTATTGATGAATTAATTGAATTGATGCTTCGCGGTGAAACCGTGATTTTTATTGATGGACTGAAGGAAGCTATTCATATTGGAACACGAAAAGTTGAAAAAAGAGCGATTGACCAACCACAAACAGAACAAGTCATTTTAGGACCACGGGAGGGTTTCATTGAAAGTATCGCTACGAATATTGCCTTATTAAGAAACAGACTTCCGACACCAGACTTCCAAGTAAAAACGATGAAAATCGGTCGCCTGACAAAATCAACGGTGGCCATTTGCTACCTTAAAGGAATTGCAAATGAGACGGTAATCAATGAGGTGGAAAAAAGGCTATCTGAGATTGATATTGATGCCATTCTAGATGTGGGGTATCTAGAACAATTTATTGAAGATAATCCTTTTTCACCATTTCCACAGACTCAATCCACAGAAAGACCAGATAAAACGGTGGCAAATTTAATAGAGGGGCGAGTGTCTATTCTTGTCGATGGATCGCCTTTTTCTTTATTGGTTCCAGTAGTTTTTAATCAATTCTACCAAACAACAGAAGATTATTCGTCAAGGTTCTTAATGGGAAGTTTTGTTAGACTAGCTCGGATATTGGCATTAGTGTTTTCACTTGTCTTTCCATCACTATATGTATCCCTTATTGCTTTTAATCCGGAACTATTGCCGACAGAATTTGCAGTAGCTGTTGCGGGCGGTCGGGCAGGGGTTCCTTATCCCGCGGTTATCGAGGTTTTGATTATTGAAGTCGCGATGGAAATATTACGAGAAGCTACCGTCCGGCTCCCAAAACAAGTAGGGGGTGCCTTATCAATTGTCGGGGTGTTGGTAATCGGACAGGCCGCTGTCGAAGCAGGTTTATCAAGCCCTATTACGGTTGTCGTCATTGCCTTAACAACAATAGGCTCGTTTGCGACACCGACCTATACAGCTGCTTTTGCCTTACGAATGCTGCGATTTCCCATTATGATTTTGGCTGGGATTTTTGGACTATACGGGGTGATGGTAGGTGTTATCTTTATTTTTAATCATATGCTTTCATTAAAATCGTTTGGTGTCCCATATATGGCACCTGTTTCTCCGGAAGACTACCAAGGAATGAAAGATGTTGTGATTCGCAGCCCGTTGTGGTGGATGCCAAAAAGGCCCGACTTTCTTCATCCAGCTAACCGATCTAGACTTCCGGAAAATGATAATAAGATGTTAGAGCATAGCAAACTTGGAAATGATCAGCGGGAGGGTACAAGTAATGGGGGATCCGAAGGAGATTACAGCACTTCAAGCAACAACGATCTTAATTAGTACCATTATTGGTGTAGGCGTTCTCCCATTGCCTTTGTTTGCTGTCAGAGCAGGGGAAACAAGTGCTCCATTTGTCACCCTAACTGGTATTGTATTGGCAGCTATTGGATTAATGATCCTAACGTATCTTGGGATTCGCCACCCACAAAAAACGATTATTACCTATAGTCAAGATATCATTGGGAAATGGCTGGGAAATATTTTTAGTATCTTTGTCATCTTCTTTTTTTTAATTTTAACCAGCCTGACTGCACGCGAATTCGGTGCCGTTGTCGTAACGGGGGTGCTAAGGGAAACACCTTTAGAAGTAACCGTTATTGTCATGCTTTTATTAGCGTCGATTAGCTGCCGGAACAATATTAATGTTTTTGCCTATATCCACAATCTATATGTACCTATGATATTGGCACCCGTTTTAATTGTCGTTGCCTTTTCATTGAAGAATGCCAATCTCTTATATTTACGTCCGATATTTTTCGGAAATGATATTCGGAATATGGCCGCAGGTATGCTTACCGTTTCAGCGCTATTTCAGGGGTCCTTCATTATTACGATGATTATTCCCTCCATGCAATCGCCAAATAAAGCAATGAAAGCTAGTTTTTGGGGAATCCTTATTTCAGGAGGATTATACCTATTAATTGTGATAGCTACAGTGGCTATTTTTGGACCAGAAGAAATTAAACAAATCATCTGGCCCACTTTAGAACTGGCTCGGACGACAGCAGTACCAGGGAATATCCTCCAAAGGCTAGATATCATCTTTTTGGCGGTTTGGGTATTGGCTGTTTTTACTACTTTATTCTCAAGTTACTACTTTACAATCCATTCCATTAAGGAGCTTTTCAGACTAAAGGACCAAAAAGTACTCGCTTATTTTATTCTGCCATTTGTGTTTTTTTTGGCGATGGCACCGCAAAACGTTTTACATATGTATGAGATTATCCAATTTATCGGAAGAACGGGTTTGCTTATTACGATTATGTATCCTGGATTCCTTTTACTAATAGATTTCCTCAGGAGCTGGAGGAGGAAAAAAAATGTGGCAAAAGCATCGTAAGATAAGAGTTGTTATTTTGTTATACATCGTCATACCTTTACTTTCTGGCTGCTGGGATAGTAAAGAAATTGAACAAAGAGCAACTGTTTTGGCCATTGGAGTGGATATAGCAAGTGAAAAGGAGCGAAAAAAGGAGGATGAAATCTCTCATTTAAGCGAAAAATTTCCGATTCCTGATGAAGAAATGATAAAGGTTACGGCCCAAATAGCAGTCCCAGGAAGAATACCACTGGGTCCGCAGCAGCCAGGGGGTTCAGTTAAGCCTGTATTGGTTGTAGAGGTGGTTGGCCATACCTTTCAGGATGCCATGTTAAGTCTGCAGCAGGAAGTTGCCGATGAATTGTTTCTGGGACATTTACGGATTATTGTCTTAAGTCAGGATATAGCAAGATCAGGAACAATTCGGTTTAATGATTTTCTAAGACGAAATCCCGAAATTCGCAGAACAGCCTCACTGGTGGTGTCAAAGGAATCAGCAGCCAAATATATGAAAATAACCCCAGAGCTGGAACGTATCCCGTCCCTTTATTTAGCAGACATGGTTGATAATTTATCCGCGATCGGAAAATTTCCGCCCAGCTTTATTGGTCTTTTTTGGACCATTTACTCTAGTAAAGGCCAGGATCCTTACCTTCCATATTTAAAACTAAAAGGAAAGTCTACCATACAACTTAACGGTCTTGCCTATTTTCATCATGATAAAATGGTCGGAAAGACAAGCCCTCTGGAAATAGGTGTTTTTATGGCCGTAAGAGGAATCGGCAGAGGCGGGTATGGTGCCTTTGTCGAAGTACCTGGCAAGGATGAAACAGTTTTAGTGAGGGCTGTTAGCCGAAATACAAGAACAAAAGTCACGCTTAAAAATGGTAAACCTCATGTCTCCATCAAGATTCAGTATGAAAGTGAGATTGATGAAAAGGAAAGTGCAAACATACGGCTATCCGATTCAGCTATATTGAAAAAAATTGAAAAGGAATCTTCTAAAAATACCAAAAAGTCCATTGAAAAATTAATTGCAAAGACGCAAAAAACAAAATCTGATATTTTTGGGTTTGGTGAACATTTTCGAGCCAAATTACCGCAATATTGGAACAAAAACGTAAAAACAAAAGATAAATGGGATGAAGTTTATATGAATGTTACGTTTGATGTAAAGGTTGATACCCATATTCACCGAGTTGGAATGAAATCGAAATAGTTGGTAGAAGGAGTCTAATCATGTATATCGGCTATTTAACTTACGTAATCTTAATCTGCTGGGTAACAGGGGGATTAATCCTGATTACGGATGTAAAAGCATACAAAAATGCTTCTCTCAAAAAAGAACAGAAGGTGTCAAAATTTTTAGGATGGGTCAATATTTCAATTGGCTTTGGGTTAATAGCTGCAGATTTCATATA
>JAPSKD010000328.1 GCA_031177865.1 Bacillus sp. (in: firmicutes)
CAATGCTCGCACAAGAAATTTTAGCACCAGGACATATACGCTCGTCAAGATAGTGCTGCGGATCACTGCTTAATATGCGAACTACCTGCACATATTGTGAATCCGTTTGTTCGACGATTAATGATACACCTTGATAAGATACAATTTGTTGTTTAGTAAATGTTTCTGCTTCAGGAGGAAATATAAATTCCTGCGGCATCGTGGTATAAAGAATCATTGAATCAGCCCCTCGGTGGACGCTTTCCTTTGATCTATTAATTGGTTTAGCTTCTTCATCGCTTGACCTAGTCCTCCAACTTCATCAATCAATCCATATTCCACTGCATCTGGACCGACTACATTTGTACCTATGTCGCGAGTAAGATTGCCTTTTGCAAACATTAAGTCTTTAAATTTCTCTTCGGTGATATTCGAATGCTTCGTTACAAAATTAACCACTCTATCCTGCATTTTATCTAAATATTCAAAGGTAGCAGGAACTCCAATTACGAGGCCTGTTAATCGGATAGGATGGATGGTCATCGTTGCGGTTTCAGCAATAAAACTGTGATCACATGAGACTGCTATTGGCACTCCAATGGAGTGGCCTCCGCCTAAGACAATCGAAACAGTTGGTTTTGAGAGTGTAGCCAGCATTTCTGAAATGGCTAGTCCTGCCTCCACATCTCCTCCTACTGTATTTAATATAATAAGCACACCTTCTATTTTTGGATTTTGTTCAATCGCCACTAATTGAGGAATCAAATGTTCATACTTAGTAGTTTTATTTTGTGGAGGCAGTGCTAAATGGCCCTCAATTTGTCCGATAATCGTTAAACAATGAATACTTGAATCGGAGGACAGCTGTGGTACATTCGTTTGTCCAAGCTGTTGAATTTTTTCCATTAAAGAAGAAGGCTTATCCTCTTTTTGAGGTTCTTGCCCTTCTTGGTTTCCGGATTCGCTTTTTTGTAAATCCTTATTCATCATAAGTCTCCCTTCACGCATGATAACGTTAGTATTGACCTATGATACAATTTCATTCTTAGTTAGGAATAATCATTTGAAGTTGTCTGTTGATTTCTGCTTCAATCAACAAGTTACCAAAAAAGAAAGGCATTGGTTAACCCAATGCCTTTCTACTATTTATACTTCCATAATAATAGGAAGTATCATTGGTCTTCTTTTTGTTTTATCAAATAAGTATCGGTTTAATCCATCTCTTATGTCTTGCTTTAGACTTGACCATTCGAAAGATTCCTTTGAAATGTTTTTTTGGACGATGTCTCGTACTAATTTTGTTGATTCATCCATTAACTTTTCAGATTCGCGAACATAGACAAAACCACGCGAGATAATTTCAGGTCCAGCAGCTATTTTCTTATCTAGGCGTGTTAATGTAACGACTACAATTAATATACCATCTTGAGATAGTAGTCTCCGATCCCGTAATACGATATTTCCAACATCACCAACCCCAATACCGTCAATTAAGACATTTCCGGATGGTACCTTACCGCCAATGTTTAACTTGCCATCCTTGAATTCAACGATATCGCCGCGGTCTGGAATAATAATATTTTCATCCGTTATTCCACAATCTAATGCCAGTTTCCTATGGGCCTTTAACATTCGATATTCCCCATGCACTGGGATAAAAAACTGCGGTTTCATTAGGTTAATCATAAATTTTAATTCTTCTTGACTGCCGTGACTAGATACATGAATGGTTCTTTTACCTGAGATAACATTCGCTCCGGCTCTAAAGAGCATGTCCACTGTTCTGGATATTAATAATTCACTGCCTCTAAGTGAGGAAGCAGCAATTAATACTGTATCTCCTGGTTGAATATTTACATGTTTCGCAGATTGCTTTGCCATTTTTTGGAGTGCCTCAATTGGCTCGCCTTGGCTGCCTGTCATCAAAACGACGATCTCTCTATCTTCGTAGTTGTTTATTTCATTCACTGGGATAATAAGATCTTCTTCTACTTCTAAGTAGCCTAAATCTAGTGCGATATGATAAATTCTTTCAAGACTTATTCCCACAACGGCTATTTTACGGCCATTATCCCTTGCAGCATTAAAGATATGCTGAATTCTGTTTATGTCTGACGCAAAGCAAGCAGCAATAATTCTGCCACGAGTATTATAGAAAGCTGTAGATAATTCTCGTTCCACGATTGCCTCAGATGTAGTGTATCCAGGTTTCTCTGCATTCGTACTGTCTGAGAGTAAACACAGTACACCCTTTTCTCCAATAGCAGCCATTTTTCCTATTTCAGGCTTATATAGTTTTGTTGCTGCCTGATCAAATTTGAAATCACCTGTATAAACGATACTGCCTTCTGATGTTTGGACACAAACACCAACTGAATCAGGAATACTGTGATTGGTTCGGAAGAAACTCACTTCCACGGAATCCATATTAATAATAGAATCCGATGTTATTTCAATAAAATTAGTCTTCCCGCTATATTCCTGTTCTTTTAGCTTTGCGTTTGCAAGAGCTAAGGTAAGTTTCGTTCCATATACAGGCAGGTCCATTTGGCGGAGAAGATAGGAAAGAGCACCGATATGATCTTCATGACCGTGTGTTAAGAATACAGCCTTAACCCTTTCTTTGTTTTCTGTTAAATAAGTGATGTCTGGAATAACGATATCAATACCAAGCATTTCATCCTCGGGGAACATTAGCCCAGCATCAATGATAAAGATGTCCTTGTCCACTTCTACAAGATACATGTTTTTCCCGATTTCTCCAATACCACCAAGCGTAATAATCTTAATGGAACTATTTTTTCTAATTATCAATTTCCGTTTCCTCCTATGTTGATTGTCTAGCTCAAGCACTTTTCACTAGAGGTCTTCGACATTTCAAAATTGCCCGATCGAAATCAGTTATGATTATTATACTTGATAGTTGAAAACCTTTACAACCAAATTTAGTCGTTTTTACCATCTGAGGATTTTCACGTGAACGTTATGCACATTTACTAAAGAGAAAAAACAAATGCCAATCGAATAAAATTCGATTGGCATTTATATCATTATTATAATAATTTACTTAAGGCAGCCCGCTCTTGTTCAGTTAATGGTACAAGTGGAAGCCTTACTGAACCAACATCAAGCCCTTTTATTTGAAGTGCCGTTTTAACAGGTGCAGGACTAGGAGCAGCAAAAAGTCCCTGCATAATTGGGAGAAGCTTTTGGTGTAGTTTTGCTGCTTTTTCAATATCCCCATCAAAAAAAGACTTCACCATCTGTTGCATTTCATTCCCAATCACATGTGAGGCTACAGAAACTACCCCTGCCCCGCCAATGGAAAGAACCGGTATGGCTATAGCGTCATCGCCACTATACAAATCGAAGTCACGATCCGTATTTGCAATAATATTTGTCATCGCATTTAAATCGCCGCTTGCTTCCTTAACAGCTACAATATTCGGTATTTTTGACAGCCTTATTGTCGTTTCAGGATGAATATTTACAGATGCCCTTGATGGGATATTGTATACCATTACCGGTAAAGTAGTGGCTTCAGCAATCGCTTTAAAGTGCTGATACAAACCTTCTTGATTCGGTTTATTATAATAGGGTGCTACTAACATGATACCATCCACGCCAAGCTGTTCTGCTCTTTTCGTCAGTTCTACCGAAGCGTAGGTATTATTACCGCCTGTGCCAGCAATTACAGGTATTCTTTTTGTAACTACTTTTACAACATGATCAAATAATGCCAGCTTTTCTTCCTTTGACAAGGTTGGAGATTCACCCGTTGTTCCTGCAACCACTAGAGAATCCGTTCCATTATCTATTAGATAATTTACTAATTGAGTGGTCTTAGAAAAATCGATATGTCCTTTTTTATCAAAAGGTGTGACCATGGCTGTCGAAACTCGACCAAAATGAACCATTTTACTACTCCTTTCAATTACGAAAATCCCGTTGCGACAATGGCATTTTAGGAAATTTAGACGACACTCGCCGTCTAAATATACTAGATATCCGTAAGCTTTATATCCAGGGTTTCTTCTTCTAGATGAAAGGCGTCATGTAATGCATTAACTGATTTAGCCAAGTCGTCTTGCTTCACAAGAACCCAAATCGTAGTGTGGCTATCAGCAGATTGTAAAATGCGAATTCCATTCTCAGATAGAGCTGTAACGATTTTAGAAGTAACACCCGGAACACCGGCAATACCTGCTCCAACGACAGAAACCTTTGCACAATGACGTTCTACAACAGGTTCATGTCCTATTTCCTTTAAGACCCTAATTGCTCTGTCCGTCATTTCATCCGTAACCGTATAGACAACCGCATTGGGTGAAATATTTATGAAGTCTACACTAATTTGTTCATTTGCCATTGCTTTAAAAACTTCGGCTTGTAAGTAGTATTGGTCTTTTTTAGCAAATACCTTAATTTGAGTAACATTTGAAACATGTGCTATTCCAGTAACGGTTCTCTCTTTAATATCACTGCCTCGAGACTCTTTTGAGATGGATGTTACTAATGTTCCTAAATCATCAGAATAAGTGGAGCGGATTCGAATTGGAACTTTTGCCTGCATGGCTATTTCAACTGCTCTTGGGTGAATAACCTTCGCACCCTGATAGGCCATGTTACATAGCTCTGTATAGGTAACAACAGAAAGGCGCCTAGCATTATCAGCGATTCTTGGGTCTGCTGTCATGATGCCTTCTACATCAGTAAAAATATCAATCCATTCCGCATTAAGTGCCGCTCCTAATGCTGCTGCGGATGTATCACTGCCACCTCGTCCAATTGTTGTAATGTCACCGTTCTTTGCAGCACCTTGAAAACCAGCAACCACAACAACATCATGGTGTTCTAAATCTCGCAGCAATCGGTCACATTTCATCTCTACGATCTTTGCCTGTGAATGATCGCTATTCGTTCGAAAACCTGCTTGAGCCCCAGTCAAAGCAATCGCATTTATACCATTTTCTTGAAGCATATTAGCAAAAACAACGCTTGAAATAATTTCACCACATGATACAAGAAGGTCTTGCTCACGTTTACTGACCTTACTTTCATTACTCCCAATTAAAGAGAGTAGTGTATCCGTTGCATAGGGATCACCCTTTCTTCCCATTGCGGATACAACAACTACTACCTTATATCCATCTGCTAATGCATTATTGATATGTCTCTTCGCATGTAGCCTGCCTTCTTCATCCTTGACAGATGTCCCGCCAAATTTTTGTACTATGATTTTCATATAACCTTTAAACCTGCCTTTATAATCAAAACTTTATTATTTTTCTTTGATTAAACCCAGCTTTATTAAGCTCTCAGCAATTTGAACGGAATTCCAGGCAGCACCTTTGAGTAAATTGTCAGAAACAACCCACATATGGAAACCACGACCTTCGTTAAGGTCATTA
>JAPSKD010000329.1 GCA_031177865.1 Bacillus sp. (in: firmicutes)
GTAAGTACTAATAGTGCTGAAAACATGTCAGATACTAAAGTAATCCCAAATGGAGCGTCCCAGCTGCTCACATTAAGAGATTGTATCCCATCAGTGCGTACCTTTTGTACAATTAGCCCAGCAGCAACCATTGTACTTATTGAAGAGATGGTTGCTACAACGCGCTGACCTGTGATTCTTTTATTTAGAAAAATCAATATTACCCCTGTAAATAAGGGGATTAATATAGGTAAAATGATTAAGTTAGTCATCTTTCTCGGTTCCCCTCATTTCTTCTACATTATCAGTCCCCAGCTCTTGATAGGTTCGATAAGCCAATACTAAGAAAAATGCTGTTACACCAAAGCTGATTACAATAGCTGTTAAAATTAACGCCTGAGGCAGTGGATCTGTATAGTTTTCCGCATTTCCCCCTAAAATAGGAGCAGCTCCTCGTTTCAAACCACCCATCGTTAGAATAAGAAGATGAGCACCATGGCTTAATAGTCCAGTACCGACGATAATACGTAATAGACTTTTTGAAAGCATTAGATAGGTGGCGGTCATAAATAAAATTCCAATTACAAATGCCATTAAGATTTCCATTATTCATCCTCCCCTATCGTTTGAATAATGGTCATCGTCACTCCGACAACAACAAAGTACACTCCTAAATCAAAAAGCGTTGCAGTATGAAGAGATAATTTACCAAGAAGCGGTAAGTGAACATCACCAAATGCATGTGTTAAAAACGGAACATTAAATAAAAGAGAGCCCGCACTTGTTCCAATGGCAAATAGCAGCCCGATTGCCGTGAGAATCCGGTAGTTTACTGGCAATAATTCCTCAACCGTTTTGATATCATACGTAATTAATAAGAGTACAATCGCCCCGGCTGTCATGAGCCCTCCAATAAATCCTCCACCGGGATAATAATGTCCTGCTGTAAAAATATAGACTGAGTACAGGACAATAAAGAAAAGAAGAACTTTAATGGCTGTTTCAAGTATGAGATTGTTTGTTTTTCTCATCCTTCTTTCCTCCTGTTCAATCTTAATTTGATCATGCCAAAGATTCCTAACGAAGCAATTGCTAGTACTGTAATTTCAAAGAGCGTATCAAATCCCCGGAAATCTACTAGAATGACGTTTACCATATTCTTACCAGCAGCCTCTGTATACGTGTTCTCCACATAGTAATGTGATATGGAATGAAATAATTTATTACTGTGAGCTGAAAGTGCGATTAAGGTTACAACTGTACCTACTCCAACGGAGATGAGAGCATTCGTAAGTCTAAATCTCATTCTTGTCTCAAACCTTCTTAATTTCGGTAAATGATAGAAGCATACCAAGAATAAGGCGACCGAAATCGTTTCAATAACAAGCTGTGTTAAAGCTAGATCTGGTGCTCTAAAGAGAACATAGAATAAAGAAACCGTGTAGCCAACAGCACCAAGTAAAATGATAGAAGTCATTCTTGATTTAGCAAAAAGAATGCAAATCGCTCCTAACACAACAAGAATGGCTAGAGCGACTTCGTATACTCCTATCGAGGATACATTGCTTGTATCAAACGTAATGGCTTTCTTACCAATAAGGGTAGTTGCAAGAATTATAATTAAGAATGCAAATATATATACGAGATATGACCTAATCGATCCATTCATATAAGTATTTGTTAACTTATAGGAGACTGATTGTATCCCTTCTATTAAGAAGTCATAAAATCGATTAAGAGCAAGCTTCTCTGGAATAGCCTTATAAATCTTTTTCCATCTAGAATGTGTTTTAAAAAGGATGATTCCTAAAATAATTACCCCAAGTGTCATAAACAGTTCAATGTTTGGTCCATGCCAGAAGGAAATGTGAACCATAAATTCTTCTCCAGCCCCTAGCAGACTTGGAAGAATCGAAGCCATCGCTGGTGAGATAAGGCTATCAGATAAAAGGTTTGGGAAAAATCCGAAAATAATCACAAGTGAAACTAATATAACGGGTGAAATTAGTAACCCCATTGGAGCTTCATGTGGTTCTTTATCAAGTTTGTCCGGCTGATACTTACCAGTAAATGTTTTAAATACAAGAATCATGCTATAAACAAAAGTAAAGATGCTGGCAATCCAAGCAAGCACTGGGAATATTATCCCCCATATTTCAAGATTAAATCGATCCATCTCCGTCACATGTACCATCGCTGTAAAAAACATCTCTTTACTTAAGAACCCATTAAAAGGTGGAAGTCCTGCCATTGAGAAAGCACCAATAATAGAAATGGTAAACGTAATCGGCATAAAATGCATTAACCCACCCAATTTACGAATATCCCTTGTCCCTGTGTCATGGTCGATGATTCCAGCTGCCATGAACAAGCTTCCTTTAAAGGTTGCATGGTTGATTAAGTGGAAAATAGCCGCCGTTACAGCTACCGTATAGATGTTTTCGTCCAAAAAATCATAATGTAGCGCTGCTGCTCCAGCACCAAGCAATGACATGATAAGACCTAATTGGCTGACAGTGGAGAAGGCTAAAATCGCCTTTAAATCGGTTTGTTTTACCGCAAATACGGAGCCCCATATTAATGTCAGTATTCCAACACAGGTTACTAACAAGAACCATAAAAAATGTTCTCCAAATACCGGAGTAAAACGTGCAACCAAATAGATTCCTGCCTTGACCATCGTTGCCGAGTGTAAGTAAGCACTCACGGGTGTAGGAGCTTCCATGGCATCCGGAAGCCAGATATAGAATGGAAATTGAGCAGATTTTGTAAATGCACCAAGTAAAATACAAACTAGTGCAGGCACAAATAATGCGTGGTTATAAATAGCATTAGTCTGAGATATCAATTCTGTAACACTAAAGGTTCCGGTCATAATGTACAGAAGGATGATTCCTCCTAGCATGGAGAGTCCGCCAAATACCGTTATAAGCATTGACTTTTGTGCACCATAGCGAGATTTATCTCGTTCGTACCAGTAACCAATTAATAGAAAAGATGAAAAGCTTGTTAGCTCCCAAAATCCATACATTACAATTAAGTTATCCGATAAAACAACCCCTAGCATGGCACCCATGAAGAGCAGTAAATATACATAAAAGTGGTTGAGCTTTTCTTTATTCTTTGCTAGATAATAGATGGAATAAAGAACAACCAAGGCACCTATCCCAGTGATTAATAGGGCAAATAAAAGCGCAAGCCCATCAACTTTTGCTGTAAAATTAATCCCTAAAGACGGGATCCAGTTAATCATTTCAATTAATGATCTCCCCCTCATCGTTTCCGGTAAGAAAGTGAGGAAATAAACGAACAATACAATAGGTAACGGCAGCACAAACCATCCTGTATGTATCTGGCGAAATATTCTATAAAATAATGGAATAAAAATTGAAAGGATTAATGGTGCTAAAATCGCCAAGTGTAGAGAATACATACCAAAACCTCCTTATTTCTGAGATACCAACCTATTAGGTTGTCAGCTAACTTATAGTTTTCAATACTAGCTCTTCACTATCATTCCACCTCTCAAATCATTTCATTAATTTTGAATTTCAATTTTTGGAAATACAAAAAGAGCCTATCACTAAGGGACATAGTTATCCCTTGGTGACAGGCTCCTCCAAAAAATCGTTTTTATTTATTTACATAATGTTAACATGACTTTAGTGTCCATTCAATGTTTTTTTATTAAAAAATAATACAACCATGAACTTCGTCCAAGCTTTCAAACGTGCTCTTTCATAAATTGAGTAGTATAGGGTGGAGGTGGAGAAGGAATGGGTCAAAAAGGTGGTAACAACAGCACATTTGTCTTAATTGTTGTTTTGTTTATTCTTTTAATAATTGTCGGATCAACTTACATTGGCGGCGGTAATTAAATAATTATCTTCAATTTAAAATGCTTCAGCGCCTATACGCTGAAGCATTTTTTAAATAATTAGTTGTATCTTCAGTTAAACTATCTGTATGATAGTAACATTACGAAAAATATTGGAGGCACCTATGCTTACTTTTAACGAAAAATTAGCGATAATTGAAACATTTCCTGAACTGGAACGAAAAGACGTCTCACTTAAACGTGTTAATTTCCAGCTGCCAAATAGCGCATCTGACAAGAAAAACGTGGTCTACCATCTTCATCCAAATGGAAACGGATTTGTTTTTGCAGGAAACCTACATTCCTATCAAACAGATGACAAAGGAATGGTTAATATCCGTGACTTTTCTGCGGATGAATTAAAGAAATTGATTAAGGAGTCAATTGAATCCTTATTACCTGTAGAAAAGTCACTTGCAGAAGAAGCGATTATAGGTAATCAAGTGGAAGAACGCTGGGTGGATGACGAAAAAAATCACCTAATCGTAATAAATGAAAACGATACTTGGAATATTTACTTTGGACTAAACCTTGAAGAAAGCTTCGATACTTACGGTGAAGCAGAAGAATTTTTAAAAGAAGAAGGATTCCGTCGAGTATAGATACATATTTTTTCAAGCTGTGCCAGAAGCACAGCTTTTTTGATTCAATCAAGCTCAGCCATATTTTCTAGTTCTATATCAATCCAGTCATCTAAACGCATAATACTTTGTTTGGCCCGTTCATAATCAATGCTTCGATAATGGTGCATACCACCCTCCTCTTCGTCTTTTTCATCCGCCCATTTTACAATTTGCTGCAGCGGTGTCCGTACAATATCGTTTGATGGTAAAAATGAATCGGTATGAAACAGTATGGCTAGAGCAATACTCTTTGCCTTTATTGGATTTTCGCCAAGACGAATTAATAATTTGTGTGCTCTTTCCGCGCCTTTTATCGGGTGTATGTCATTTTGTTTATATAAATCATAATCCCATTTTCCATTCTTATACCACGTGTAATGCCCCATATCATGTAAAAGCCCGGCTTTTGTTGCTGTATCGATATCCAGTTGATGTTCTTTAGCTAAATGAAAGGCATGATAAGCAACAGCAATTGCATGGGCAATTCCAGATCGATTCAAGTATTTTTGCGCTATATGATGTTCAAATATGTTAATTAACCTTACATCCCTCATATCAATCTCCTCCACTCCATGCAACATGTAATTTTTTTACTATTCATTATATTATAAACATAATTCTAAAGCTACATATTTATTCACTTAAACGAATAAAAAAAAGAAGCTTTCATAAGCAATGAAAGCTCCTCTTACTTTTGTACTTATTTATTATTCATTTACACTTTCGGGGTTATTTATTCCCACTGTTTCAGTCCCTGTTTCACTGGACCCTTCCGTAAGATCCGTACTTTCCGTATCACTTGTATCTTCAGTGTCCTTACTCTCTTTTTTAGCTTTTGGAGCTAAATATTCGTAATCGTTTGGATTTATTGGAGTATATCCCTCCGGTTGGTAGAACCGTAA
>JAPSKD010000330.1 GCA_031177865.1 Bacillus sp. (in: firmicutes)
TTAGTTGGGATGCCTATCCAGCATGGCATAATGATTGGGAAAGTACAGCAGATCTAGCCATGCGAGTTGGGTTTATTGATGACTTATATCGATGCTTGAAACAGCAGCCATTTTTATTAATGGAATCTACCCCAAGCATGGTCAACTGGCACCCAGTGAATAAAGCAAAACGACCTGGCATGCACAAGCTTGCGTCGATGCAAATGGTGGCACATGGATCGGATAGTGTGCTTTACTTCCAATGGCGGAAATCCCGAGGATCCTCGGAAAAATTCCATGGTGCGGTTGTCGATCATGATAATAGTTCAGAAAACCGCGTATTCCAAGAGGTTGCCGAAGTTGGTAAAACGCTTGAAAAACTTTCTGATATTGTTGGTACCAATCGTCCTGCTGATGTAGCAATTTTATATGATTGGGAAAGCAATTGGGCTCTTAATGATGCACAAGGATATGGCTTGGAGACAAAACGTTATCCGCAAACCTTGGTTCAGCATTATCGAGCTTTCTGGGAACAGGATATTCCAGTTGATGTCATTACCAAGGAACAGGACTTCTCAGCTTATAAATTATTAATCGTTCCGATGCTGTATTTAGTAAGTGAAGAAACGATTGGACGCTTGAAGGCGTTTGTTGCCGGCGGCGGTACGTTAGTTACGACTTATATTAGCGGCATCGTCAATGAACATGATTTAACCTATACAGGCGGATGGCACAAGGATCTGCAAGAAATCTTTGGTATCAATCCAGTAGAAATAGATACTTACTATCCAAATGATAGGAATGCTGTGACCTATCGAAATCAATCCTACGAATTAAAAGACTATGCAACGATTATTAAGGTTGGTACGGCAACAATTGAAGCTGCCTATGAGGATGATTTTTATGCCGGGACACCAGCAGTTACAAGCAATCAGTATGAAAATGGCAAAGCCTATTATATTGGCGGCCGCTTAGAGGATCAATTCCAGCGTGATTTTTATCAGGAATTAATCAATGATTTGACACTTGAACCAGCCTTTAAGGTTAAACATGGAAAAGGTGTATCCGTTCAAGTTAGGCAGGCTCCTGAAAGTGACTATGTTTTTGTCATGAATTTTACCGAGGAAAAGCAGCCGGTTTCAATTGATTCTCCAGTAATAGATTTGCTTACTGGTGAAGAATTACTTGGTGACCTCACATTGGAGAAATATGAAGTTAGAATCATTGCGAAAAAGAAATAATGTACGGTAGAAAAGATATCAAGCCTGACCTCATGTAGAGGTCAGGCTTTTTACAAACTAAAAAACAGATGAGAGGAAAATTCTTTTAATATGTCTAATGACGTATTTTTATCGATAGGTATAATTAATATTAACTGAATTTTTACATAAATATAATACAAGGCTCCCTTACTACGCTATCATCATTAAAAAGGAGAGATGTGCATGCAGCGGCAAAAGCTTTTAATTAATGGGGAAAGATTAAAGAATGAGCTTGAACGGTTTGCGCGCTTTGGCAGGACTGAGAATAATGGCGTAACCCGGCTGGCATTATCAGATGAGGATCGGTTAGCAAGAGATTTCTTCCGGTCATGCTGTGAAGAGTTAGGCTTATCCGTTACGGTTGATGATATGGGCTGTATGTATGCGACACTAGAAGGTGCTAGGAATAAGCCTCCCATACTGATTGGCTCCCACTTGGATTCGGTTAAAAAAGGCGGCAGGTTTGACGGTGTGCTAGGAGTATTAGCTGGTTTAGAAGTTGTTCGAACACTTGTAGAAAATAATATCAAACCTCAAATTCCGATAACACTTGTTAATTTTACGAATGAAGAGGGTGCGAGATTTGAGCCTTCCATGATGGCGTCAGGAGTGCTTTCCGGTAAATTTGATAAGAATGTGATGCTGCAAAAGAAAGATTCCGCGGGAATCACTTTTGAGGAAGCACTTAAAACGATTGGGTATGAAGGGGAAGTAGAGAATCGTCTAAAAGAGGGTAATGCTTTCTTAGAATTGCATATTGAACAAGGTCCTATCCTTGAAAAAGAGGCTTTGTCGATTGGTGTGGTGGAATGCGTGGTCGGCATGGCATGCTATGATATTGAAATCAAAGGGGAATCCGATCATGCAGGAACTACACCAATGAGTATGAGAAAAGATGCTCTTTTTGCGGCCAACAATCTGATTAATGAGATCCGCAGGGTATTAGGGCCATTAGATGAAGAATTAGTATTTACGATCGGCAGGGTAAACGTGTACCCGAGTATTCATACCGTGATACCAAATAAGGTAGTATTTTCCTTAGAGGCTAGACATAAAAACCCTGAGATTGTAAGGGCCTTTAAGGAATTTGTTGAAGATCTTCCAAATCGCGGCTTAAATGAAGGCTGTAAAGTAAAAACAACGAAATTATGGGAGCGGGATACGGTTTGGTTTGATACTGAAATCGTTAACCAATTAGAAAAATCAGCACAGTCTCTGGGATATAGTAATAAAAGAATGGTCAGCGGCGCAGGGCACGACGCACAATTTATTGCGAGCCTTGTACCTTCCGCGATGCTATTTGTTCCGAGCTTTAATGGAAAAAGCCATTGTGAAGAAGAACTCACCTCGTGGGAAGAGTGTGAAAAAGGGGTAAACGTACTGTTGGATGCCGTATTAGCATTATTATCGAAATAAGGCAGACACCTGGTGAATGGCCAGGTGTCTCTATTATTTATTTGGTTGTGTAAAACTTGGCTGTTGATTTGCGCTCCACTAAGGAAAGCTTCTTCGAATAACCACCGCAGGGACAGGCGATCTTTGCCTGTCACGAGGCGCTACGCTTTCCGCGGGCTCGCCCGTCCAGCCTGTCTAGCTACAGCGCCTAGACCCTCGAGTCACTTCGGTCCTGACGATGAAGTCAAAGAGCGACTTCAACGCCAAGCCCTCCAGCGCTTGTCGGGTCTGGACAGGCGCTTCCGCTTTTCCTTCTCCTCGGTCGTTCCGACCTGCGGGGTCTCACTTAGCTCGTTCATCCCGCTGGTCGAGCGCCATCCGCTCCAATCAACAGGTTCTAAAATCAACAGTATCTATTAATACAGCTATTTATTTAAAGGTATTAATTCGATTCTTTAATAATTTGTAGCGTAAAATGTAATCGCCTGAATGAAGTTATCTTTACTAATATGTTCGTTTGTTCCATGCATTCTGTTTAAGTCCTCAGAGGTAATTTGCACGGGCAAAAACCGATAGGTATTATTCGAGATACTGTCATAGTGCTTGGCGTCAGAACCAGCGAACATTAAATAAGGAGCAATAATGGCATTTTTATAGACATTTCTTGCTGCCTGCTGAATAGATTTAAATTCCTACCCGTTAATCGAAGAAACCTTAGACGCTTCACTTCCGGTAACAGTGACGTTAATGGCATCGTCCTCAATGGTATTTTCAATGAAGGTTTTGACATCTACTAAAGAACCGCCAGGCATTAGACGGTGATTGATAATCGCTGTTGCTTTCTTTAGGTAAAGCATTATATTGTTCTCCCGCCTGAAAAATGGTTGGGGCGATAGTGGTTCTAATCAGGGCGGCGCTAGCTGGCTGCTGCAGCAAAATTTGTTCAATGATAGGCTCAAAAATGACTTTATTGGCAAAAACATATTTCATCGCAAAGCTCATTTCTGGTGCAACGTATTCAAATAAGGCCTCACCAGGACCTTTGAGATCACCTTTAAACTGTGTATCTTCGAGCTTAGCAACGGCGCTTGCAATTCTGCCGATGTTGGTGTGGTCTTTCGGCTACAGAGGAGTGTCCGCCGCTTCCTTCGATAGACAATTCTGCGGTAGCAGAGCCTTTTTCAGAAATCCCCACCACTCCTACTGGCTGGTCGACACCAGGAACCATGTTCTCCACAATCGCTCCACCTTCATCTAGTACGAAGTCAAACGTGATTCCTCTATCTCTTAAGGTATCTACAATCTTAAGGGCACCTTCATCTCCGCCAATTTCTTCATCAAAACCAAACATTAGATATACATCTCTGGCGGGTCTGAAACCATCATTGATTAAAAATTCTACTGCTTCTAAAATTCCAATTACGCCCACTTTGTCATCCAAAGTACCGCGGCCCCATATTTTATCGTTTACAACAGTACCGCTAAAAAGGGGGCTGTTCCCAATTCGCTTCGACTACCCTCTAACACAGGAACAACATCATAATGACTAGTTAAGCCAATGGGGTTTTTACTCGACTCTGACCCTTTATATTGATAAAATAGAGCATATTCATTTATTTTTTCTAGTTCAAGTTGATTATGGACTGATGGATAGCTCTCTTCTAGAAAAGAAATAAACTTATCAAATTCAGCAAAGTCAAACTTATTTCGGTCCTGATAGGATATCGTTTTATAGGTAATGGCTTTTGAAAGGTGCTCAACAGCTTTAGCCTCGTTAATCACAACGTCTGTTGGCTGCGGAGAAGGTTGTTTCGATTTAATAACCAATACATTGAGAGCGGTTACAATAATAAAAATTAAAAACAGTACACCAATAATACCAAAGATCAGCCTTCGTTTTTTCAAAATAGTAATCCCACCATTCTAATTTCTATATTTCAATACTATGAAGAGAAATCCCTTTATTTGAATGTAGTTTTTTATGGAGTAATTTCCAATAGAAATTGAACAACTATTTTAAAAATTCTTTGCAGTTTGTAATGATATTTTGTATATTAATATAGTTCATATTATAGAAATTTTCTTTATTAAGTCTTTATTCTTCTGAATAATGAACTGAAAAATATTATTTGATAGATTGGAGCATCACATGGAACGGAAATTACCATTAAAAGAAATCATAGCCTTGGGCTTTTTTATGTTCGCCTTATTTTTAGGTGCTGGAAATATAATTTTCCCGCCATTACTAGGTCAGCAAGCTGGTGAATCTCTATTGTCAGCTATCATTGGTTTTTTAGTCACCGGTGTTGGCCTGCCTCTCTTGGCTGTCTTCACCATCGCAAGATCAGGCGGGGATTTAAATGACTTATCCAAAAGAGTACATCCTGCATTCGCTAAGGTCTTTCCGGTTATTATTTATTTAACGATTGGACCATTATTCGGAATACCCCGGACCGGAACTGTAACTTATGAGATTGGTGTTGCTCCATTCCTGCCAAACGAGAGCAGCATGGGGTTATTTATCTCAACATTCGTATTTTTCCTTATCACGTATTGGCTTGCACTCAATCCGGCAAAGCTAGTAGATCGTGTAGGAAAACTACTTACTCCGTTACTATTACTGTTAATCGTAGTCATTTCAATCAGAGGATTTGCTTCTCCGATTGGTTCCATTGGTGAGGCGGTAGGAAAATACAGAGACGGAGC
>JAPSKD010000331.1 GCA_031177865.1 Bacillus sp. (in: firmicutes)
AATTTTCCGGATTTGGCATATCAGGAAAACCTGGTTCTTTTCTGATATGAGAAATCGCGTCAACACGGAAACCGTCGATTCCCTTGTTTAGCCACCAGTTCACCATATCGTATAAAGCATTCCGAACCTCGGGGTTTTCCCAATTTAAATCAGGCTGCCTTTCAGAAAAAATATGCATGAAATATTCATCAGTAGCTTCATCATATTTCCATGCAGAACCGCTGAAAATGGATTCCCAGTTATTAGGTTCCTTACCATCCTTGCCCTCACTCCAAATATACCAATCTCGTTTAGGATTGGTTTTTGAAGAGCGGGACTCAATAAACCAAGGATGCTCATCACTCGTGTGATTGATGACCAAATCAAGAATCAACTTCATTCCACGGCGATGTACTCCTTCGAGCAATTCATCAAAATCTGCCATGGTTCCGAATTCATCCATAATATCCTGATAATCAGAAATATCGTAACCGTTATCGTCATTAGGAGATTTGTACATTGGAGACAGCCAAATGACATCAATTCCTAATTCTTTGAGGTAGTCCAATTTGGAGGTAACTCCTTTTAAATCGCCAATCCCATCGCCATTGGAATCCATGAAACTTCGGGGGTATACCTGATAGGCGACACTTTCTTTCCACCATTTTTTATTCATTCAAGTACCTCAATTCCTTGATTTTACACCCACCACATCTGTGAAACAGGCTCTTCAATCAAGATAGATTTCAAATTGGTTACTGCACGTGTGAACCCTTCTTCTATCGACATAATTGGGTCCTCGTGTTCAATACTAACAACATAATCGTATCCATAAGTACGAAGCGCGCTCATCATGTCCGACCAATCTTTTAAACTATGTCCGCACCCAACAGATCGGAATGTCCATGCCCGCGTTCTTACTTCCCCGTAAGGCTGCATATCCGTTAATCCATACATATTCACATTTTCCTGATCAATGTATGTGTCTTTCGCATGGAAATGGTGAATCGCATTTTCTTTTGCTAATATTTTGATTGCTGCCACTGGATCAATTCCCTGCCACCATAAATGGCTTGGGTCTAAGTTGGCACCAATCGCATCACAAGTTTGCTCACGAAGCTTTAAAAGTGTGTATGGGGTATGGACTAAAAAGCCGCCATGAAGCTCCAGCCCAATTTTCACATTGTGCTCCTTCGCAAACTGTCCAACTTCTTTCCAGTATGGGATTAATTTTTCTTCCCATTGCCATTTCAGTACATCACCATATTCATTCGGCCATGGCGTCACCGGCCAATTTGGATATTTGGCTCCCTCATGATCGCCTGCAGTACCAGAAAAACAGTTAACAACCGGTACACCCAGTAGTGAAGCAAGCTTAATCGTTTTTAAAAGAGTTTCATGAGAGTTTTTGGCAAATGCTTCTTCCGGAGAAATAGGATTTCCATGACAGCTAAAAGCACTAATGATTAGATTTCGTTCCTCAACTTTTTGAATGAATTGCTTTCGGGCTTCTTCACTCTCTAATAAACCGTCTAAGTCACAATGACTGTTCCCAGGGTAACAGCCTGTTCCGATTTCAACGGCATGAAGGCCAGCTTCCTTTACAGTATCGAGCATTTCTTCAAAGGACTTTTCTGCAAATAGGACGGTAAAAACCCCTAGTTTCATAAATGATTCCCCTCACTCTCATATATTCGATCAATAATCTGTGAAACCTGAAGAGCCTCTTCTGGCTTCACGACCAACTCTTCCATTCCTAAACAAGTATGAATAAAATTCTTTGCCTGAGAGAGACCTGGTTCTTCCTCACCTGGAAGCCAAGCAGCTTCACTATTTAACAGCATTCCATTCTTTGTGGTATAAAGTTCGAAAGGAAAAACACTTAAGCCTCCGTCTACTCCGGAAATGCTAAGGTGCTCGGCGTCATCCTTTATATTGGCGGCCCATGATGTTTCAAATAACATGGAGGCGCCACTTTCAAATTGAATATACGCAGTCACATGATCATCAACATTAAAGGTTTCATGATTAAACGAACCCCACTGGTTCACTTGATTAGGCATTTTACTTAATGTGTTATAGGCGGTGCCTGTCACCGTACGATGTTTCGGATTCCCCATCAGCCAAAGGGCTAAGTCTAGCAAGTGACATCCGTAATCAATCAAACTGCCGCCGCCCTGCAGGTCTTTGTTGGTAAAAACACCCCATCCTGGAACTTTTCGGCGTCTTAATGCTTGAACTCTAACCACAAGGGGCGTACCTACTCCTTGCATCGCTTTTTTGGCTGCTTGTGCTTCCTTCATAAAACGGTAATGATAGGCAATCGCAAGAACTTTATCTGCTTTCTTAGAAGCCGCGACCATAAGTTCGCATTCCTCTGCCGTTAATGCCATCGGTTTCTCACACAATACATGTACTCCTGCCTCAAAAGCTGCAATCGTGATATCTGCGTGGAATTTATTTGGAGTACAAATACAAACCGCATCCACCTCTGAAAAAAGATCTTGATAATCACCGAAAACATGAGGAATGTTATATTTTTCTCCTATTTCTCTTGCTCGGTCGATGTTAACATCACTTAGAGCTGTAATTTCACAAATATCATGCAACTGTAGAAAAGCGGGGATATGACGGCCTTGTGCAATACCGCCAACCCCGATAATTCCAATCCTTATTTTTTTCATCGTTCTCTCACTCTTACAATTTGTTTTGTTTCATTGGACTCAAGCGCCGCCAATATAACCTCCAACGATTTCATGCCTTCCTCACCGCTGACAGGGACTTCCTGGTCAAGAATCACAGCATCTACGAATTTAGTAATCACATGTGAAGTATTTTGACCGCCAGCTTCATTGGACTGTATTTTTCCAAGTTGGTAATTCACTACTTCTCCGTTCGCGTATTGAACCACTAATGAATTAGTTGGATCGTCTTCTAAACGAAGAATAGCCTTTTCTCCATAAATAATGGTTGAATTATCTTCCTTGCTAACGTAAGCCCAGCTAGCAGCAAGTGTTCCGATAGCTCCACTTTCTGTTTTTAAGATACAAACTGCGTTATCATCAACATCAGCAAAATCCTTCGCACTTGTTTCTACAAAAGACCCTACTTCGATAATTTCTTCACCTAATACAAATCGTAAAAGATCTGTTTTATGAACGCCTAAGTCGCCCATAGCACCAACAAACGCTTTTTCTTTTTGAAAAAACCAGCTTTCCTTACCATCTACACTCCAGCCTTCTGGCCCTCCATGACCGAATGCGGTCCGGAAACTATAAATCTTTCCGATTTCACCACTTCGGATTAACTGGCGGGCTTTTTGGTGAGAAGGAACAAAACGCTGATTATGGCCAATCATCAATTTCTTACCGCTTTCTTTTGAGGCTGCAATCATCGCTTCGGCTTCTTCCTTGGATGTTGCCATTGGTTTTTCACATAGTACGTGAATTCCAGCTTTTAAAGCCGCGATAGAAATTGGGGCATGGAGATAGTTGGGAGTGCAAACACTCACTGCGTCCACTGACCCGCTGCTTAATAACTCTTCATAGTTCCTATAAGCTTTTACACCATATTTTTCCGCTACGACTAACGCACGTTCCTCATTGATATCACACACAGCAATAAGCTCAACATTTTCATTCGATTTATATTCAGGTAAATGGCGGTGCTGGGCAATGCTGCCACAGCCGATTACAGCTACTCTTAATTTTTCCATGTTTACTTCCCTCCAATTACTTCAAGTGGTTTCGCATTTCCATAGACTGGACGTTCACGTTTTACCGGCTCTGCCCATGTTACTGCATTGCTAATGACACGTTGAATGTCTTTGTTGTGGTAAGTAGGATATGTTTCATGACCTGGACGGAAGTAGAATACTTTTCCGTTCCCGCGTTTGTATGTACATCCGCTGCGAAACACTTCCCCTCCTTCAAACCAGCTTGTAAAGATCAGTTCATCTGGCTGCGGGATATCAAAATGCTCCCCATACATTTCTTCTTTTTCTAATTCAATATACTCGGAGATACCCTCTACAATCGGGTGGCTTGGGCTTACGACCCAAAGTCGTTCTTTTTCGTCTGCTTCCCGCCATTTTAAATCACAGCTTGTTCCCATTAAGGTTTTGAAAATTTTTGAGAAATGCCCGGAGTGAAGAACAATCAACCCCATGCCGTCAAGGACACGCTGCTGAACCTTTTGAACAATTTCATCCTTTACTTCGCCATGTGCTAAATGTCCCCACCAAACTAATACATCGGTATTGGCTAGAACTTCATCCGTTAAGCCATGCTCCGGTTCGTCTAGTGTAGCTGTTTTTACTTCATGACCGTTTTCCTTTAAAAATTCTGCTATTGTACCGTGAATTCCGTTAGGGTATAGATCTCTTACAACTGGATTTTTTTGTTCATGACGGTTTTCATTCCATACAGTTACTTTTACCATAATAACCAACTCCATATCAGTTTACTTTATCTATTATTTTAAATGATAAGACAATTAATGAAACGGCTTACATTGACACATAGGGTGTAAAATATTGAACTCGATAACTTAATTAATCTTCACTGATTTTAAGTAATTCATGCTAATTTCTATGCTTTCAAATGGTGAACGGCGGCTAAAATCCTGCTCGACTACCCACCAATGAACCCCTGTTTCTTCCCCTATTTTCAGTATTGGTTCAATATCAACGCCGCCTGTTCCAAGCTCAGCAAAAAATTGTTCATCATCTGTCGTCATGTCTTTCAAATGAATGAGAGGTGTTCGTTTCTTGTAACGATTCATCCACTCAACCGGGTTTTCACCCGCTTTTGTCAACCAATACACATCCAGCTCTGCCTTTAAATTGTTCGCGTTCGTTTTATCGAAAATTTCTTCAAGTATTGTTTTGCCATTGGACAAGCGCTCTAGTTCAAAATCATGGTTATGATAGCAAAGGGTGATGCCTTCCCGACGGCATAATTCACCAGCTTTGTCTAAAAATGAAATAAGTGCTTTGTAATCCTCTATGCTGCGGCGATCTGGAAGTAAGTACGGGCAGACCACATAGTTACTTCCTACTATTTTCTGATCTTCAATAACTTGATACAGATTGTTTTCCAATTCTTCCAGCGGCACATGACTGGATGCTGCTGCGAGGCCAAACTCATCCAATAGTACTCTTACTTCTTTTGCTGTTAATCCGCCATAACCAGCAAATTCAACACCATCAAAGCCAAGCTCAGCTACTTTTTTTAACGTTCCGGCAAAATCTTGGGCACTTTCTTCCCGCAATGTGAACATTTGTACAGCTATTGGAATGTTTTTCAACCTTATCCCCCATTTCTTAAAACCTTCCTTATTTGATTACATATTAAAGGGT
>JAPSKD010000332.1 GCA_031177865.1 Bacillus sp. (in: firmicutes)
CTATTAAAGGATATTTACAAAGTCCCGCCACAAGAATTTAAAACTACATTAGACTTGCTCATCGAAACACTAGAGTTAAAAGACATCATAAACTCTCCTGTCAGGCAACTTAGTTTAGGTCAGCGAATGCGCTGTGAAATTGCCGCTTCACTTATACATAATCCTCAGATTCTATTTTTAGATGAACCGACCATTGGACTCGATGCTGTTTCGAAAATAGCTGTGCGCCAATTTATAAAGACCATTAATCAGGAAAAGGGCGTAACGGTTGTCCTAACTACCCATGATATGAATGATATTGAAGCATTGGCTAACCGTGTGATCTTAATTGGTAAAGGCAGTTTGCTCTATGATGGAAAAATAGAGGAATTAAGAAAACGTTTTGGAACGCATAAAACCATTACGGCGGACTACCGCAAAAACACAAATTCTATTGATATACCTGGGACCTCCATCATCCACTGGTCTCCTGAACACGCTGTCATCAGCATCGATACAGAACAAATCATTACCTCGGATGTTATTACCGAACTATCGAAAAAGGTAGACCTATTAGATTTGACGATAGAATCACAGCCAATAGAAGATATAATTGTCCAGCTTTATAAGGAGTTTCAAATATGAAAGTATACGCATCAGTACTAAAACTAAGGCTGTTAATTGGTATGCAGTATCGGTCTGCAGCACTTGCAGGAGTAGCGACCCAATTCTTCTGGGGATTTATTTCTATTATGGTTTTTGAAGCGTTTTACGAGCACTCCTCCATAACACCGCCGATTTCATTAAAAGAATTAATTACATATATTTGGCTACAGCAGGCGTTTCTTGCGTTTATTATGCTTTGGTTTCGTGATAACGAATTATTTGATCTCATAACAAGCGGCAATATTGCCTATGAACTTTGCCGGCCAACAGATTTATATGGATTCTGGTTTGCAAAACTTCTCGCACAGCGATTATCTAGTGCGTTATTACGCTGCTATCCTATCTTACTGGTGGCGTTCTTTTTACCAAAACCCTACAACATGACTTTACCTCCAAATGCGATAACTTTTATATTATTTGTCATTACCCTTTTATTAGGTTTATTACTCTTAGTAGCCATTTCGATGTTCTTATATATTTCTGTTTTTGTGACTTTATCTCCAATGGGTTCACTTTTACTATTCGGAGTTACAGGAGAATTCTTTGCTGGTTTGGTTATTCCCATTCCGCTCATGCCTCTGTGGCTGCAAAAAATTGCTTATGTCCTGCCATTTCGTTGGACTGCTGATTTTCCGTTCCGAGTTTATTCTGGACATATCGCACAAAGTGACGCAATAATAGGTGTTTTCATTCAACTCGGATATCTGCTAGGGCTCCTATGGTTAGGAAAATTAGCGCTGAACAGCGTATTAAAACGAGTAGTCGTACAGGGGGGGTAATGCGAGATGAGTCTCTATTTTAAGTATCTGCTTATTTTATTTAAATCACAAATGCAATACCGAACATCGTTTTGGCTGTTATCGATTGGGCAGTTTTTCATCCCTTTCTCGGTTTTTGCAGGTCTTTACTTTTTGTTTCAACGATTTGGACAAATAAAAGGCTGGGATTTTTTCGAGGTTGCACTTTGTTTTGCTGTAATTCACATGGCTTTTTCGTTAAGCGAGTGTTTTGCCCGCGGCTTTGACACTTTTTCTAGCCTTATTATTAAGGGAGATTTCGACCGTGTTCTTGTAAGACCGCAGAGCACATTTCTGCAGGTACTAGGGTCAAAATTTGAATTCACGCGAATAGGCAGGCTGCTTCAAAGTGGTATCGTCCTAATTTGGGCTTTGAATAATCTCTCCATTGAATGGAGCTTAGTGAAGGCAGTTACCTTATTTTTTATGATTACGAGCGGGGTATTAATTTTCACTGGCATTTATATGCTTGCTGCGACGATGTGTTTTTGGACCGTGCAGGGTCTAGAAGTGGCAAATATCTTTACAGATGGTGGCAGAGAGATGGCTCAATACCCGTTAAATATTTATCAAAAATGGGTAGCCCGAATATTCACCTATGTCATCCCTTTTGGCACCGTAAATTACCTTCCGCTATTGTTTATTCTTGGAAAAACAAAGGGAGATGAGATATTTTATATGCTGACTCCTCTCGCGGGCAGCCTCTTTATTCTTCCATGTTTTCTCGTCTGGCAATTTGGAGTACGGCATTATCGATCCACCGGTTCATAAGTAAGCAGTGGGGGTCCACTGCTTACCTTTTTTTAGCCATATTTTCCTGTGCCATTTTGACAAGCTCACGGACCATGCTTCCGCCTAATCTGCCACCGACCTTGCCTGCTTGCTGTGAAGTGAGCTGGCCGTTGTATCCTTTCTTTAAAGGAACACCGACCTCCTCAGCGGCCTCAAATTTGGCGTTTTCAGGATTTTGCGTCTGAACGACCTTTGCTTTTAACGCGTCTAATCCATTCCTTGCCTCAGGGACGAGGATTTTATTTCTATTTCTTCTGGCCATGTTATCCCTCCTTTACGGGTAGGATGCCCATTATGAAAAAATAATCAACAACGACTAGATAAATCCTTTTTTATCCAGTATAATAACTACAATCAAGTCGGAAAAAATCAATGAGAAAGAGAGTAGTTCTCTGGGAAGTCGAAGCGAGTCAGGGATGGTGTGAGCCTGACATGGAGCAGAGGATGAAGCGCACTTTTGAGATGTTTGCCTGAAGGTAGTAGGGCAAACCGGAGTAGTCCTCCGTTAACAAGCCAAGCTGGTTCCTTTGGAACAAGTAGAGTGGTACCGCGAGTTAACTCTCGTCTCTTCAACATAGAGACGGGGGTTTTTTGTTTTTAAACGAAAAGCTGAAGTGCCTTGGGCAGGGGCGACAGGCATAAGACGAGCCGGCGAGAAGGTTGCCCTTTAACCTTCTTGACGGATTGGCTTATGACCCCGAGCCCCTAGGCGCTGAAGCTGGACAAAGAGAGAAATTGGAGGTCTTAAAAATGAAGTATAAACAGGTGTTTGCAGAGATATTATTTGAGGCACTGGACCATGAAAACCAAGTGAAAGAACTGGAAGTGCTAATTGAAAAACCTAAAAATCACCAGCACGGTGATTTAGCCTTTCCTTGTTTTACATTAGCAAAAGTAAAAAGAAAATCGCCAACTAGTATTGCTCAAGAGTTAAGTGGAAAGATCCAATCACCAACGATCGAAAAGGTCGAAGTGGTGGGAGCATATATCAACATCTTCTTAAATAAAAAAATTGTTTCTGAAGATACGATTGCTGAAATTATGAAGCAGCAGGAGAAGTATGGTGCCTTAAACATCGGGAATAACCGTCCAGTAACCATTGACCTGTCATCACCCAATATCGCAAAGCCTTTCTCGATGGGCCATTTGCGTTCAACCGTCATTGGTAACTCTTTAGCATTCATTGTAGAAAAATGCGGCTATAAACCAATCAGAATTAACCATATTGGAGACTGGGGCACTCAGTTCGGTAAACTCATTACCGCATATAAACTTTGGGGAGAAGCAGAAAAGGTCAAACTGAACCCTATTAAGGAATTATTAACGCTTTATGTTAAGTTTCACGATGAAGCAGAAAGTAATCCTTCACTTGTTGAACAGGGAAGAAACTGGTTTAAAGAACTAGAAGACGGTAATGAGGAAGCCACATCGTTATGGCAATGGTTTCGCGATGAGTCCTTAAAAGAGTTTTCAAGAATTTATGATTTGATGAATGTCCAATTTGATTCATTTGCAGGGGAAGCGTTTTATAACGATAAAATGGACCGTGTCGTCAAGCTCCTAGAGGAAAGACAATTGCTAGTAGAATCTGACCAGGCACAAGTCGTGGAACTAACAGATGAAGGATTGCCTCCATGTTTAATTAAAAAATCCGATGGAGCTACCCTTTACGCAACGCGTGATTTAGCAGCAGCCCTTTACCGTAAAGAAAACTATGACTTTGATTTGTCACTGTATGTTGTCGGTAATGAACAGAGTCTTCATTTTAAACAATTAATTGCTGTGTTAGAAAAGATGGGATACGGATGGGCAAGTAATATGGTCCATATTCCATTCGGAATGATGCTTAAAGATGGAAAGAAGATGTCGACTAGAAAAGGGAAGGTCGTCTTATTAGAGGAAGTACTAAATGAATCAATCGCTATGGCAAGAAATAATATTGATGAAAAAAATCCTAATCTTACGAACAAGGATGCAGTAGCAAAACAGGTAGGGGTAGGGGCGGTCATGTTCCATGACTTAAAGAATTTTAGAATGAATGATATCGAATTTTCTCTAGAAGAAATGCTTCGTTTTGAAGGAGAAACAGGACCTTATGTACAATATACGTATGCCCGTGCCTGCTCGATTTTACGCAAAGGAAACTGGCAGATGGCAAAAGCAGCTCCAGTCTCGTCTCCTTCCTGGGAAAAAGAATGGAAGGTTGTAAGTCTGCTTACTGAATTTACAAATGCGGTTAAAAGAGCTTATGAGCAGTTTGATCCATCTCAAATTGCCAAATATATTGTTGATCTCGCACAAGCCTTTAATAAATATTATGGTGATGTAAAAATCCTTGAAGATAACGCAGAACGGGAGGCGCGTTTAGCTCTGGTCTATTCTGTGACGATTGTTTTAAAGGAAGGGTTGAGATTATTAGGGATTGAAGCTCCAGAGGAAATGTAAGTTAAAATAGTTTAATGATTGGGTGAATTTGGTATAAAATGAAAAGTGTAAGGGAGAAAAAAGAGGAGGAAAAAGAGATGAGTCAACTTCTGCTAAATAATATGGAGTTAACAAGAAGTTTCTTTATCAAGAATGTGGATACTGTTGATGAGGGTCTAGTTGACGTACTACCTGCTGGATTTAACAACAACATTCATTGGCATGTTGGGCATGTGTTAACAACAACCGAGAGTTTTCTATTTGGCTTCCCAAAGAATACAAGCAATTTACCAGCAAACTATATGGAACTATTTGCAAGAGGGACGAAACCAGCTGACTGGAAAGGGGATGTTCCTTCTGTATCTGTCTTGGTTAGCCAGTTAAAAGACCAATTAAATCGAATGAAGGAAATTCCTGTTGAAAGCCTCAGCGTGAAGTTGAAAGAGCCATTCCTTGGTCAGGAAACCTTTGGTGAGCTCATTAATGTTGCTCTTTTCCACGAGAATTTACACCTCGGACATATTCAAGCTATGAAACGTGTTATTAAAACTGAAAAAAATAAATAGATCATTTAGTTCATTATCCACCTTTTCGGGTGGATTTTTTTTTGTAAAAGAGTAAGAAAAAGGAGGGATGGAATAATAAAAAAGTGAAAAACCTGAATTTTACCACTATCTCA
>JAPSKD010000035.1 GCA_031177865.1 Bacillus sp. (in: firmicutes)
TATGTACTAAATGATAAGGGGCTTTAATCCACAGAAGGAAACTTTATTGGTTAAAGTCCCCTAAATATTGTCATAAGGAGATGATTGAATCTTGAAAAAAAGATTATTTAGAGGAAAGAAAATGAAAGCTTCCATAATAGCTGCTGCAATAGCCATTTCTAGCTTGGCAGTAGCACCGCCAGATAATCAAGTAAATGCAGTTACTGCAGTTGATAATATGGATAAAGTACTAGCATTCCCAGGGGCAGAAGGTGGGGGACGTTATACTTCCGGCGGAAGATTTGGTGAAGTCTATATCGTTAATACACTAGAAGACTATGGAACTGGAGAAAAGCCAATCCAAGGATCGCTGCGTGATGCCTTAAGTAAGGACAATCGCTTCATCGTCTTTCAAATTTCTGGAACCATCAATTTAAAAGAACCACTTTCCCTAAGAAAACGAAAGAATGTAACGATTGCGGGACAAACGGCTCCTGGGGATGGAATCACCATCACTGGATACGAAACGAATATCAGTGATTCAGAGAATGTTATTATTCGCTATCTTCGATTCCGTCCAGGAGCTGAAAATGTGCATAACGGTGATTCCATGGACGCCATTTGGGGTAGAAGCATGAAAAATGTCATGATTGATCATATATCAACAAGCTGGTCCACTGATGAAACGATGTCCTTATATCGTGCGGAAAACATGACTGTACAGTGGTCTATTGTTGCAGAGAGTTTAGCAATGAGCGGTCATACGAAAGGTCGTCATGGGTACGGTGGAATTTGGGGTGGAGTAAATACCACATACCATCACAATCTAGTAGCTAACCATACCTCTCGAAACCCGCGTTTAGGTGGAGGTACTGCCGAGGCAGATGACAACAACCATATTGGCTTATTTGATATAAGAAATAATGTGATTTATAACTGGGGATTTAACACTGCATACGGCGGAGGCAGAGCCTATGCCAATTATATGAATAACTATATGAAGCCTGGATTAGGCACTCGTACAAGTGTAGAATCACGGGTGATTGATGCAGGGGAGAAAGACAAACCAGGTAAATTTTACATTAACGGAAATGTACTTGAAGGAAATGCTGAAGTATCCAACGATAATTCAAAAGGTATTTATGTTTCTGAAAACGCTGCCCCAACAACGGAGATAGTGAATGAAGAGTTTATGATGGATGGAACAGCTGAAGAGGCACTTCGAACAACGCCCGCTAAAGAAGCGTATACAGAGGTTTTAGCAAAAGCTGGAGCAACATATCCAAAAAGGGACGCCTTGGATGCAAGAATCATAAACGAGGTGAAGGACAATCTAGGGAGATTTGTTAATCGCCATGAAGAAGTAGGTGGCCTTCCATATACTGAAACAATTTCTCATCCAGCAGATTTTGATAAAGATCAAGACGGGATAGCAGATGATTGGGAGCTTAAAAATGGGTTAGATCCGAATAATGCTAATGATAGCCGAGAATTATCAGCAGATCAAAGCGGTTATTCTAATATTGAAAATTACGTTAATTCCTTGATTGATATGGAATACAAACCAGAAAACCCAGAAGTTTCATTGAAAAGCCCAACAAATAATCAGATTTATAATACAAATGAATCAGTTACAATTGAAGCAAATGTAACAGGTAAGTCAGAGATTGAAAGAGTAGAATTTTATAATGGAGATCAGATTATTGGAACCGTTACAAGCGAGCCATTTAGACTAAGCACCACATTACCAGATGGTACCTATTATATTTCTGCTAAGGCAATTGATCAATCGGGTCTCAAGACTCAGGCGACAGCCTCCGTTATACATGTCAATAGCGAAACCAATCTAAAACAATGGAAATCAACGGATATTGGAACACCAAATATTCCAGGTCATGCATCTCTTGCAAATGATGTAATGACTGTAAAAGGTTCTGGTAAGTTAATAGCAGCTGACGATAAATTCCACTTTACTTATCGTAATTTGGCAGGAGACGGAGAATTGATAGCAAAGGTAGAGACTATGACACCTGTCGACCACCATGCTTTTGCTGGATTAATGATTCGTGAAGGTCTTGAAAAAGATGCAAAAACCGTTGCGTTAGGTCTTTCCTATACCAAATCTTATTCTTGGAAGGAAAACGGAACAACTTTCTATAGAAATCCATGGTCAGCCTATTTAGCCTCTCGTTATGAACAAGGTGGAAATATGGACGAGTTAGATGAAAACCTGGATACTCCAAGTAGTGCGGTAGAATCTGGAGTTGCGTTACTAAATGATATTCCATTTAAAGATAAGGACCAGCACTTGGGTTATTATCTAAAACTTAAACGAATAGGTGACGTTTTTAGGGCAGAGGGTTCTGCCGATGGAATCAACTGGACGTTAATAGGAGAAAGAAAGATAGAAATGAATAAGAAAGTTTATATTGGAATGGCGGTTGATGGTAACAAAGTGGATAATCAATTAAACAATCTAAATACTGCTACCTTTTCTCATCTACAATTAAACTTTGCCAAAAACCAAAATAAAGTTCCAACTGAAACAAATTAAACCGTAAACCAATGCCTTTTCCGCTCCAGTGCAATTTAGGAAATCAAACATTGCACTGGAGTTTTTAAAAGCTATCAAAGTGGCTGGTGTTTTTTGTGGAAAATATTGTTTTATCATTAAAAATATTGTCACCTGATTATTCTCATGTTACTATTAGTTGAAATTAAATCCCTTTAAATCTGGTCCAGAGAGGCCAAAAAGGCGAATGTTAAACTTCATACATATTTATTATGTCTATGAATGCCTTTTTGTCCTTTGGATGACAAAGGCATTTTATTTTTGCTCAATATCTTTTAATCTGAGTCCTGTGAGGCTCGAAAGGAGAACAACAAGAATGGATTATCGTAAAAAAACAGTAGTCGCTTCAGTAGCAGGTTTAACACTAGAGGGCATGGATATCATGTTTATATCCTTCGCCATGTCGATGATTATTGCGGAGTTTCAAATTGATATGGCAGCTGGTGGACTTATTTCTTCTATTACTAATTTAGGAATGCTCGCTGGGGGAGTTATTTTCGGTATATTAGCAGATAAATTTGGGAGAGTTAGAATTTTCACCTATACGATTCTATTATTTGCTGTCGGGACTGCGCTAACCGGGCTCGCACAAAATATTGAACAAGTATATTTATTTCGGTTTATTGCCGGCTTAGGAGCTGGTGGAGAATACGGTATTGGTATGGCGCTAGTCGCTGAGGCATGGCCAAAGAATAAACAAGGGCGTGCGTCTTCATACGTTAGTGTTGGAGCTCAATATGGTGTTATCCTTGCAGCACTTCTTAGCGCGATGATTCTTCCTTCATGGGGATGGAGAGGGTTGTTCTTCGTAGGATTGGCCCCAGTTATTTTCGCCTTTTTCGTACGAAAGAAACTAGACGAATCACCTGAATGGCTTGCTTCACAAAAGAAAAAGCAACTCGTTCAGAAGCAAGGAAAATTAAAGCAATTATTTGCTACTCCTAGAATTGCAGTAACCACTGTCGCTTTAGCCATAATGGCAACCGTTCAAATCGCCGGTTATAATGGTTTAATGATTTGGCTGCCATCTATGCTTCAACAATCCCAAGGATTATCCGTTTCAAGCTCGGCTCTCTGGACCATCAGTACCGCAGCGGGAATGATTGCAGGTATGTTAACATTTGGACAATTTATGGATCGCTTTGGAATGAAACGCTCCTATGGAATCTTCTTAGCGGCTTCCGCTGTTGCGGTCTTCCTATATTCCTTTGCTTCAGGCAGTACAGGACTTCTAATTGGCGGAGCAATTGTCGGGTTCTTCTCGAATGGAATGTTTGCAGGTTATGGAGCATTAATTAGCAAGTATTATTCAGTAGAAATTCGTAGTACAGCAACGAATACGATCTTTAACTTTGGCAGGGCTTTAGGGGGATTATCTCCGATATTAGTAGGTTATATCCTGCAACACGCAAATGTAACGGTAGCAATGACGTACCTAGCTTTACTCTACTGTATCTCTTTTATAGCGATGATTAGTTTGCGAAAAGGGAATGGTAAACAGGAAGGAATCAATACATTAACTGAAGCGGTGTGAGATTATTATTAAGCCATTTTCTCCAACATTCGTGTAGGAGGGAATGGCTTTTCATTGCAAAATAAATGAATTTTTGGAAAATAGCATTGACTCACTCGAATGAAACATGATATAAACACAGTAAGAATTTTAGTACTTTAAAGTAAAATGACTTACAAATACTGACAAAAAAGGATATACAGGAGGAATTACTTTCATGGGACATCGTAGCAAAATTTTAGACTGCACCATTCGAGATGGCGGCTTAGTTAACAATTGGGATTTCAGTGTCGAATTTGTTCAAGACTTGTATAATAGCTTAAGTGCGGCTGGTGTTGAATACATGGAGATTGGTTACAAAAACTCCCCAAAACTACTGAATGCCACTGAGCCTAATCCATGGAGATTTCTCGACGATAACTTCTTAAAAGAAATCTTTCCTGAGAAAAAGTTCACAAAGTTTTCTGCTCTTGTGGATATTGGCCGTGTAGATCCGAATGACATTCTACCACGTGAACAAAGTGTTTTAGATATGATTCGAGTGGCATGCTATATCCGTGAAGTTGATAAAGGGTTGGAGCTTGTACAAATGTTTCATGATTTGGGTTATGAGACTTCCCTTAATATTATGGCTTTATCGAGTGTACCTGAAAAGCAGCTTACGAAAGCATTTGATATGGTAAGGGAAAGTCCTGTAGATGTTGTATATATCGTCGATTCATTCGGAAGCTTGGATCCTACGGATATCGAGCACCAAGTGAAAAAATTCCAAGAGTTGATTCCGAACAAACAGCTTGGAATTCATACACATAACAACATGCAGTTAGCATTCGCCAATACATTAGCGGCAATGCAAAACGGGGTTACATACCTGGATTCTTCTGTTTATGGCATGGGCCGTGCTGCAGGTAACTGTAATACAGAACTTCTTGTCAGCTACATCCAAAAGCCAAGCTACGAACTGAAGCCTGTACTTGAAATGATTGAAAAGCATATGCTAGACATGCGCCAAAAGTGGGAGTGGGGTTACATCATTCCTTATATGATTTCTGGTGTCCTGAATGAACATCCACGTGTCGCAATGGCTTACCGTGACAGCGCGGATCGTGATAAATTCGTAGATTTTTATGACAAGGTAACATCACCGGAAGTCTCTGTTTCTCCAGCGACGAAATAGGTAAAAGTAAAAATAAGTACCTCTCATGATAGAGGTACTTGTTTTGTCTCCACTAAAAAATCTCTACTTTTTTACTCCCCGATATTTTGCTGTTGTTAATTCTTGAATAAATTCCTCAAGCTCGGGCATTTCCATTTCTTTCGCTATATGTATGGATGCTTCGATATCATATGGAACTCGAACAAGCTGTATCGAAAAAACTCCATTTTCACTTTGGTTATATTCTCCTTCAAGAATGGCATAGGAGGCTTGCGTGAGATCAAGCGGATTTCCTACACTGCCCACGTTACACAATGTCTTACCTTTAATAGTTTGCTGGTAGGCATTATGAATATCTCCATAAAGAACAACATCAGGCTCTCTTTTTCCTGCTATGTTTTCTGTGTGTTCTGTGTTTTTGAACATACTTAAACGACGTTCTAGAGAGTCCCACGGTTGGATTCTTTCATACACACTCCGCGGTGAAGCATGAAACATTCTGACTAGTTTTCCGCTCATCATAAACTCTATTGAAAAAGGTAATTCTCCTAAATCCTTCATTTGTATTTTCGTTAATTGGTTTTGATGCCATTTGATTGTGTCGGATTCTTGGGGTTTAGGAAAGAAATCATCCCAATTGCCTCTAACGACCTTTTCACAATTCTTTTGGATCATTTGTATTGCCATGCTTGATTGTGGTCCTTTGCCAACTAAATCACCTAGGCAAATAGTTCTTTTAATGTGTCTAGCATCAATATCCGCAAGCACGGATTCTAGTGCAGGGATATTTCCATGAATGTCTGAAATAATAGCGATTTTTTCCATCTATTTAAACTCCTAACGATTTATATAAAAATAATTCTCCATTTGTCCCTGGATTCCTGTATATTTCCCAAAATTGACAAATTCAAAGAAATTTTTTATCTTTTTAAACATTATTATGCAAAATATTTTGGCATAGAGCAAAAAAACTTTGCAGTAATTCCTCGTAAAAGAATAGGTAAATGTATATGTCTTATGGAAACCTGGTTGGCACACTTATTGCATTAAAGAAGAACAAGATATAAAACAATTGTATGTTGCCAATAGTGAAAACAGTAAATAAAAAACTGATTTGATTATCGGAAATATTCAAAAGGTTCAGTTTTAATATTTTAAAAATTGAAGTGAGGGATGTTTGATGTGGGTCATTACGGTGTATTCGGAAAAGAGTATTCAAATGTATGAGTTCGAGAATCAAGAGGAAGCAAGAGCTACTTTCCAGAGTATAAAAGGGTGTAAATTTCTCAGTGAAGTGATCTACTATAATGATTTTGATATAGTTAAATAAAATATTATACCAAATTTTCTGATTTTTAGAAGTATTTACAGCGTTTTGGGAAGTTTAGGTTATTTTTTATATTTTTGCAAAAAAATAATTTACTTTTCTTAAGATAGTAACTATTATAATAATGAAAATAGTTTCAAATTTCTAAATCGCTGAAACCGTTTAGGCACGGGGGAACCAAATGGATGTAATCAATCCAAGGGGTGAATCCTTTTTAAGGTAGGGCTACTCAGGAGGCCCGAATCCGACAGCTAACCTCGTAAGCGTTTATGAGAAGGAAGGTGGAACTTGTGACACGTTATAAGAAGTGTCTACAAGTCTATTTACCATGACTTGTAGACACTTTTTTGTTCCTTTAATAGATTTTCTATACGAGGGAGATATTACTTTTCAAAAAAAGAAAAAGCATTCATCTGTTTGTAACCGTTTTCTATAAAAAATGAAAGGACTGAAGTAAATGTTACCAGAACGTGAAATTGAAAAATTCCAGCATTCAGTAAATCAACAACAAGAACAAACATTAAAACGCGAGTTAAAATCCAGGCATTTAACAATGATTTCAATCGGAGGTGCTATTGGAACTGGACTGTTCCTGAGCAGCGGCGCAGCGATCAGTACAGCCGGCCCTGGGGGAGCACTGCTTGCATATGCAATAGTGGGTGCAATGGTCTTTTTTATCATGACTAGTTTAGGAGAAATGGCTGCTTTTATGCCGGTAAGCGGTTCCTTCAGCACGTATGGAACGAAATTTGTGGATCCAGCATTTGGTTTTGCGATTGGATGGACCTACTGGTTTAGCTGGGCGATGACCATTGCTGCTGAATTAGCCGCCTCAACCATGATCATGAAATTCTGGTTTCCGGATAGTCCTTCTTGGGTATGGAGTGCATCATTTTTGGCGCTTATTTTTCTATTAAACTATTTATCTGTTAAGGGTTATGGGGAAGGGGAATATTGGCTATCCTTAATTAAGGTATCAGCGATCGTACTATTTATTATTGTTGGCTTGCTAATGATTTTCGGCATCATGGGAGGAGAAGCAGTAGGGTTTAAAAACTTTACAGTGGATAAAGCTCCTTTTTCAGGCGGTATTTTAAGTGTTTTTATTGTTTTTATTGCAGCAGGTTTTTCTTTCCAAGGTACCGAAATCGTGGGGGTTACGGCAGGTGAAAGTAAGGATCCTGCAAAAAATGTACCAAAAGCGATTAAAAATGTTTTCTGGAGAATCCTAATTTTTTATATTTTGGCGATTGCTGTCATCGGGCTTCTTATTCCTTATAATAATCCGAATTTACAAAATGATAATGTGATGGTAAGTCCATTTACCCTTATTTTTGAAAAGGCTGGGATTGCCTTTGCTGCTTCACTCATGAATGCTGTTATTTTAACTGCTTTATTATCAGCTGGTAATTCTAGTCTATATGCTTCAACACGCATGTTGTATTCGATGGCGAAGACGGGACAAGCGCCGAAGATTTTTGGACAACTTAACAACCGTGGAGTTCCCGTTGCAGGTATTATTCTAACCTGTGCTATAGGTGCGCTTGCCTTTTTGGCTTCATTTTTCGGTGATGGTATGGTCTATATTTGGTTAATGAACGCGATCAGTATAACTGGATTTATCTTCTGGCTCGGTATTTCTATCAGTCATTATCGATTCCGAAAAGCCCTTATCGCTCAAGGGCATTCGCTAGACATGTTACCCTATAAGGCAAAATGGTTTCCAATTGGGCCAATCTTCGCCATCGCTTGTGGAATTATCGTTATATTAGCTCAAAATTTCCAAGCTTTTCTTGCCGACCAGATAGATTGGGGCGGTGTAGTAGCGGCATACTTAGGCATTCCGTTTTTCCTTAGTTTATATTTTGGCTATAAACTGATTAAGAAAACGAAAGTGGTTAAACTTGAGGATGTAGAGTTTGACTTTGACAAAAAATATAATTAATTGAAAACCGGTTTATTGTTGAAGATGGAGACGAAAGTTCAGGCTCTTAGGAATAATCCTAAGAGCCTGGTTTTTTTATCTAAAAGAATTTTTACGAAACCGTTTGTTGTTGCTGTTAACGAAGTTTCCGTGCAGCTGTCACCATATTTTTTAATGAGGCAATCGTTTCGTTTTCATGACGTGTTTTTAAACCACAATCTGGGTTCACCCAAAACTGTTCCTTTGAAATAACCTCTAAGCTGTCTTTTAAAATCGTATCTATTTCTTCTACACTTGGAACACGGGGGCTATGGATATCATACACACCTAACCCGATACCAAGTTCATATGGATTTTGTTTTAGAGATTGAATCAGTTCTCCATGACTTCTAGACGTTTCGATTGAAATAACATCTGCATCAAGTGCACGAATCGGCTCTATAAAGTTATTAAACTCACAATAGCACATATGAGTATGAATTTGTGTTTCATTTCTGACACTAGAAGTCGCAAGCTTAAATGCATTTACTGCCCATGACAAATATTCCTTCCAGTCCTCTTTCCTTAATGGCAAGCCTTCACGTAAAGCAGGTTCATCTACCTGTATAATGGCAATACCAGCATTTTCTAATGCTTGAATTTCTTCCTTCAACGCTAAGGCTATTTGATTGGCTACATGTTCACGAGAAAGATCATCACGAACAAAAGACCAATTTAAGATGGTGACAGGTCCTGTTAACATCCCTTTAACATACTTTGACGTTAATTGCTGTGCCGCTGCTACTTCCTCCACCGTCATTGGCGAAATCCACTCGACGTCTCCATAAATAATCGGCGGTTTCACACAACGTGACCCATACGATACCACCCAAGCTTTTTCTGTAAAAGCAAAACCTTTCAGCTTTTCACCAAAGTACTCCACCATATCGGTTCGCTCAAATTCACCATGCACGAAGACATCCAGCCCAATTTCTTCTTGAATTTGTATCCAGCGTGCGGTTTCACTTTTCAAAAACTCAGCATATTTAGTGTCATTTATTTCTTTTTTGCGCCATGCTGTACGCATTCTTTTTACTTGATCAGATTGAGGGAAGCTTCCAATCGTAGTAGTTGGAAAATTCGGTAATTGTAACGCTGCTTTTTGTATCGATTGACGTTCTTTAAAGGGCATTGGACGTGTAAAATGCTCTTGTCTGACTCGTAATAAAAGCTCCTTTACATGTGGATTACTCCTCGCCTCATGCTGCTCTAAGGCTTGAATTGCCAGTATACTTTGTGACACACTTTTACTTCCGGACCAATTCTCGTCTGAAAGGAAGGATGTAATATGCTTTAACTCGAGGATTTTCTCATCGGCAAAGGATAATGCATTTAGTAATGTCGCATCCAGAGTCTTTTCAGATTTAGTTGTGACTGGCACATGCTGTAAACTGCAAGAAGATTGAACCCAGGCTTCATTTACACCGCTTAAGGATAAAATAGCTTTTGTCATCATTGCTTTTTCAGCCAAATTTGCCCGCCAAATATCACGCCCATTTATGATTCCAATCCCTAATACTTTTTCTTGTGGGAAACCGTATTTACGGAGTGAAGCCATATTCTCATCTGCACCATGAATAAAATCAAGACCAACCCCAGCAACTGGTAACTGAATGAGCTCTTCATACGCTGATAATCCTTCAAAATAGGTTTGTAACATCAGTTTCGCTGCTGGTACTTCTTCTGCTAATTGTTTATAAATTTGTTGAACTAGTTTGATATCTTCATGTGCTAGTGAAAGGACTAATGCTGGTTCTTCCACTTGAATCCACTGTGCCCCTGCATCTACTAATTGTTGGAGTACTTGCGCATAAAGAGGCAAGAGTCTTAGAATAAATGATGCTTTGGATATGGAATCATAGCCTTTAGATAATTGAACAAAAGTATAGGGACCTATAATCGTCGGCTTTGTCATTAAACCTAGTTCGAACTTCGCTTCTAAAAAATAATCTAAAATATAGTTTTGAGTTAATTCTAGTGGCTGGCCTTCATACTCAGGTACAATGTAGTGGTAGTTTGTATTAAACCATTTTGTCATTTCAGAAGCCACAACATCGTTTGCTCCACGTGCCATTGCGTAATAAGTCGTTAGGTTTACTTGTTCGCCAGTCCACTTATAACGAGCTGGAATTAAACCAAACATGGTCGCAAGGTCCAGCATACGGTCATAAAAGGTAAAATCTCCAACCGTTATTATGTCTAATTCCAAAGATTGCTGATGCTTCAAATGATTCAAGCGAATGGTCTTCATCTCAAAGATAAACTGTTCCTCTGATTTCTCACCCTTCCAAAACGATTCAACACAACGTTTCCACTCTCGATTACCACCAATGTATGGGTAACCAATGGTTGTACTTGCTAAATTCATTTACGATTCCTCCTTTTCATTTACATATTTCCAAATACAAAAAAGCCATCTCCATGAACCGGAAATGGCTATACAATCAAGTTAAAGGTATGTTTAAAATCTCGCATAAACAATACTACTAATAACTCGTTTGTCGTACAAATGAATGTCACCACCTATTTCCGCGTAGGTATCTGGTGTGTACTACAAATTGGCAGGTCTCCTGGCTTATCATCAATGCTCCTCACACCTTCCCGTCAAAAGACAGTGGTATAGCGTGATTCACTCCGAATTACAGTTGCGGGACAGCGACGGACTTGCACCGTTCTTCCCTATTAAGCCAAGCCGCAGCTTGGCACCAATTCTTACACGATATGTAATTGCCAATTAATATACCATATTAAAAATCATTCGTACATAATTTTCTGAGAATTAATTTTGTTATTGTAAATGTGAAATTAGTATATTATAGTTGAAACTATACAATATTTAGTGCTGGTGAGTAATTAAAACACTAAATATAGATAATGACCAATATAAATGGTGTCTGTATAGACTTAATAGGGAATCTGGTGAGAATCCAGAACTGTACCCGCAACTGTAAGTGCTGACGAAATAATCATATCCACTGTCTTCGGACGGGAAGGGATTAGAGTAGAGAGAAGCACAAGTCAGGAGACCTGCCATTTCTATTACGTATTATCTTCTTCGGGAGCTGGGAAGATATAACGAGGGTATCCTACAATCACAGTGATTATAGATTATTCCACGTTATCAAACCCATCTTCATTGATGGGTTTTTTGTCGTTTCACTCACGAAGTCATTATGAAAAGAAATGAGGAACTTGGTATGGTAGTAAACAATGTTTATTCAGAAAAGGATTCGGTTTTGGCGGCAGTGAAAAAAGCTTCTAAAAAATATAATCTGAACACAATTGAATTAGTTGAAAAGATCGCTAATCTTGAAGACTCTTCCATAAATGAGCAATCCCTTTTTTATGCATTGAATCAAATTTCAATGAGTAACCCAAACTGGACCTTTCTAGCAGCAAATCTGTATTTACAGGAACTATATCGGATTGCTTCAAGCAGCAGGGGATACAAGCCGGAAAAAAAATACGGAGATTTTTACACTCTGATTGCTGAATTAACTAAAATAGGAATCTATTCTGAGGATCTATTACAGGACTATTCAAAAGAAGAGATTGATATATTAGGCACAGAAATAACATCTGAACGTGACCATTTGTTTAATTATATAGGGTTGTTTTTACTAGCAGATCGTTATTTGGCAAAGGATTACGAAGGAAATCTATACGAGTTACCTCAAGAACGGTTTATGATCATCGCCATGACATTGATGAGAAATGAACAAGAAGGGAACCGATTAAACCTTGTGAAAGAAGCATACTGGGCACTTAGTAACTTATATATGACTGTTGCTACACCAACTCTATCAAATGCCGGAAAAAGTTTTGGGCAGCTCTCTTCCTGTTTTATTGATACTGTAGACGATTCTTTAGATGGAATTTATTTGAATAATTGGGACATTGCTAGATTAAGCAAGGACGGTGGCGGTCTAGGTGTTTACTTAGGCAAGGTACGTGCTTTAGGATCTGATATCAAGAAGTTCAAAGGCAATTCTTCTGGGGTTGTGCCTTGGATTCGGCTTATTAATGATACGGCTGTAAGTGTCGACCAATTGGGCCAAAGGCAGGGAGCTATCGCTGTTTATTTAGATGTATTTCATAAAGATATGATGAATGGCTTTTTAGACTTAAAGACAAATAATGGTGACGAAAGACGAAAGGCTCATGATATTTTTACGGGTGTTTCGATACCTGACTTGTTTATGAAGAAATTAGAAGAAGTAGATGAAAACGGTCGAAGTGTTGGAGAATGGCATACCTTTTGTCCTCATCAAGTAAAACAAATAATGGGGTGGGAGGATCAAGACGGGAATCCGCTTGGCTTGGAAGATTTTTATGATGAGTGTGATGTAAAGTTCTTTACAGAAAAGTATGAAGAAGCGGTAAAACACCCTCTTCTTCCGCGAAAGACATACCGAGCAATGGATATAATGGCAAGGATTATGATTTCTCAATTGGAAACAGGTACGCCATTTATGTTTTATCGAGATGAAGTTAATCGTCAAAATCCAAACAAACATGTAAGTGGAAAGGGGCGTGCGTCGATTTTTTGCAGTAATTTGTGTACAGAGATTACGCAAAATATGTCTGCCACAACGATTGTTAAAGAATATAAGGATGAAAATGGAAATATTGTCATTGTTCGTAAACCTGGGGACTTTGTTGTCTGCAATCTATCATCAATTAATCTGCCGAAAGCTGTGAAAGGGAATGTACTAGAAAGATTAATTCCTATTCAAATGAGAATGCTAGACAATGTGATTGATCTCAATACCATTTCAGTTGGACAAGCGGAAGTGACAAATAAGCAATATCGTCCTGTAGGATTAGGTACGTTTGGCTGGCATCACCTTCTTGCGTTAGAAGGCATTTTTTGGGAGTCCGAAAAAGCGGTTGAATATGCAGATCGACTATATGAGGATATTGCATACCTTACCATTCGTTCTTCGATGGCATTGGCTAAAGAAAAAGGCAGCTATCCAAAATTTGAAGGTTCAGAATGGCAATCTGGCCAGTATTTTGAGCGAAAAGGATATAAAACAAATCGTTGGAACCAACTGATGGAGGATATTACAAAGTATGGTGTTCGAAATGGCTGGATGATGGCGATTGCGCCAAACTCATCCACGGCAAAGATTGGCGGTTCAACAGATGGGATTGACCCTTTGTATGCAGTCGAATACGCGGAGGAGAAGAAAAATTTCAAATTTAAAGTAACGGCACCTGATTTGGACCATAACAGTTACAATTTTTATCGACGAACTCGTCATGCGTTGGATCAGACATGGAGTATTAGGCAAAACGCCGCCAGACAGCGCCATATCGACCAATCGATTAGTTTCAATCTTTATGTTCGTCATGATATTAAAGCGGTAGAGTTGTTAAATCTTCATAGGGAAGCATGGAGGCAGGGCTTAAAAACGACTTATTACATCAGAAGTACTTCTCAATCTGAGATAGAAGAATGTGAAGCATGTCAAAGTTAGTAGAGAAGAATTGAGGAGAATTGAAAATGATGATTCATACACCATTAACCAAAATACAATTACTAAATCCTGACTTTCCAAACAAATCCACTGGAATCATAAATGGAAAGTCGTCGGGAATTCTAAACTGGAATGATATTGCCTATCCAAAAATGTACGATTTATATCAAACTCTATTATCGAATTTTTGGAAACCGCAGGAAATTAATATGCAGGATGATATAAAACAATGGGATTCCCTTAGTAATCAAGAAAAAGATGTGTTTCTACGTATTAATACGCAGCTTGCTTCACTTGATAGCTTGCAAACACCAACCATGAGTCAAGTAATGGATTATGTGAGTGACTCTAGTTTTAAAGCGATCTTTGCTGTTATTTCACAACAAGAAGCCGTTCATAATGAATCGTATTCTTATATACTAAGCTCGCTAATTCCCATCGGCGAACAAAATGAACGATTTAATCAAGCGAAAAGTGATCACATTGTCCGAAAACGAAATCAATTAATTCTAGATGCCTATGAGGAATTTAGACAAAATCCAACGCCACAATCGTTATTTAAGTTATGTGTAAACTCCATTAACCTAGAAGGTATTTATTTTTACGCCGGTTTTGCTTTTTTCTATCACTTAGCACGTCAGCAAAAAATGCTGAAAACAAGTACGATGATTAGTTATATTCAACGGGATGAAATGCAGCATGCCTACTTTATTGCTCAATTCATTCGAATCCTTTTAACAGAAAATCCAGAGCTTCATACAGATGAAAATATTAACTATATCTACCAAACCATTAACGAAGCGGTTGAGTTGGAAAAAGAGTGGGCTCACTATATTTTAGCTGAAATCAAAGGAATCGATTTAGAGGAATTTGAAGGCTATGTAGAATACCTAGCAAATAAACGGTTGAGACAGCTTGGCTTGAAAAATCTTTTTGAAGAAAGAAGCAATCCGATGCCGTGGATTCAAATTTTTGGAGATGAAATGATGAATGAAACAAAGTCGGATTTCTTTGAACAAAAGTCCAGAACCTATTCAAAGGTCTCACAATCCAATGGATTTGACGAACTGTAATTTGTCAGTTGCTATTGTTTACGCCTCTGTGTCAGGGAACACGAAAGAATTAGCAGAGGAACTTTATCAAATCTTTTTAACGAAGTCAGTCGAGATAACCATTTATAGTATTGAAGAGTTTTCTGTATCTGACTTATGTGATTACGACGCAATAGCTATCGGAACGTACACGTGGGGAAATGGTGAACTCCCAAAGGAAATGAGACAACTCTATAAAGCATTTGAATCGATTAGTAGAAAAGACATGACTACTGCCGTTTTTGGAACAGGTGATAGCTGTTATCCGATGTTTTGCGGTGCGGTTGATGTGTTTCGAGATATGTTGTTCGTTCACACAAACTTAGCTGCGACCTTGAAAGTTGAACTTCGGCCGCAAGAACAGGATATTAAGCGTTGCGAAAAGTTTGTTGAAGCGCTGCTATTGCGTGCTAGTAAATTGAGCTATCCACAAGTAAATTCGGTTATCCGCAAGTAAATCCGTTTAAGCATAAGGTTATCCAGCAGACCTGATGTGTGCATAAGACATGCCTTAGGAGAATAAATATCAACTTAGTGTGGGTATTTTTTTCCTAGGAGGAATAGAAATGGATCAAGTTTTTGAAAGGTCAGCCAGATTTGAACACCGTTTTTGGCTTCAAATATTAGGTGATCATTCTAGGTTTATTTTTGAAGCTCTTGCCCCCATTCAAAAAGTTGAGATTGAGCAGGCTGCTAAATTTATTAACATATTTGATACACTTCTAGAACAGGCAAAATCCTCACCACTGACACAACTAAATGTACAAGTAGAACCAGAGGTACTAAAATTACGGGAATTTAAATTAGAATTAATAAGAAAACACCTTGTCGGAAAAATCAAAATTCATCTTTCACCTACATTCATTAATCATATGGTAAATGAATTAGAAGAATATTTAAGGATTTTAAAACATTTAAAAGAGGGGAAAATGCCTCCCGTTTACCATGAACTTCATCATCACCTTCTTTGGTTATTAGACGCAGCAGGTCATTCAGACGCTATCTATTCAAATTTAGATGGTGTTGAAAAGAAATTAAGAGAGAAAAGCAAGACATTTAAGAAGGATTTTGAAGGTTTTTATCTAAAAGCAGTAGAGTTGGCAGGATATTTAAGAACCAATTTGACTGCCTTTCCAGCTTTGACAAAAATGACGAATGACGCACAATTAGAAATAAAGTTATTTCAAAATTTCTTAACGGAACTAGAAGAATTAGAACTAAGTAATCAAGCATTAGGAACATTCGCACCGTTAATGGCTGATCATATGTACCGGGAAGAATGTTATTATTTAATGAAATTAGCAGAATCCGCAAACATTGAGCCGCCAAATTGTGATCCTGCTAAACCACGACTTAAGGAATGAAAACAATTAGCGTAATAGCTGCTAAAGTGTTCAGGGGATAACCTCCTGAACGCTTTTTTGTGTCTATTGTTTATACTTCTAAAGGAACGACTTCTGTAATAAGCAGTGAGTCCTCCGAAAAAATACAGTACAAATCTGTAATCATATTATGTATGAGAGCCTTTCTTATTAATAAGCCTTCGTATCCCTGTTTCATAAGACTCTTACGAAATTCTGTATTGGCTTCTTCTTTATTTAAAAGGATGGCATCATCTTTCCAGGTAACGTTTCTTTTTATGGCACCTAAATAATCACAATATAGGTCACGTTCACTCATAAACAGATCATATGATTCCTCTTTATTAGATTCGTAAATCTTCAAATTAGGTTCATCTATATAAACTTTATAGACATAGCCACTAACGGTTTTTTCATATTGGATTACCTTTGGTTCTCCATTGTCCCAGAACTCGGTTTCTGATTTTTCGAAAACGGTCTCAGTTCCTAATGCAAAAGGTTTTGCTGTATTAATATCTGAAGTAAACCAAAATCCAATAGTATTAATATTGTGATTTAAATTTTGGACTACCATTTCTTTAGTGATTTTTTGAAATTTTCTTATTGACCCATGGTAAACAATCATTTTCATGACCTCCACTCATAATTTACCCCAAAGTTTAAGATAATCATCTTAAACCGAGAAAATTTCATACAAACAGCAGAACCCACTGAGTTAATACCTAGTGGGTTTTTGAGTCTTTACTAAATAAAGTTTGCAAAAATATATAAAATAACAATACTAACTAAAATCGTTATATTTGACATCGTGGCAATGAAACGGGTACTGTTCGTGCTATATTTGAATTCAACTGCAAATGTTAGAGCGGAAGCTGCAACCGGCAGTAACAGTCCAATCAGAATGGTATATCGAAACATGATATCGAAGGGAAGGATGAAGTATAAGACTAAACCGACGATTAGACCTAAACCATATCGGAAAGATAAAAATTTTATCATAGGCTTAATAAATTGTTTATCAAATTTAAAATTTAAAAACAGTCCTAATAACAATAAAGACAACGGCATATTTGCTCCAGAGATTTTACTAGCAACATTAATGATTATGTCTGGTAACTGGATATGGATTAGATTTAAAATACTAGCAATAAGGTAGGTCATTAATGGAATAGACTTGCCCAGTTTTTTCAGAATTTCCATTGGGTTAAGTCGTAGACCTTCTTCTGAAAAATAACTTCCTAATATAAAACAAATTCCAAAGACCACAAAGGATGCTCCAACATCAAACATACTAAAATAGGTTAAGCCATCTATGCCCCAGATTACATAAACTAAAGGAAATGCAAATAAGGCGACATTAAATCCGGAAGATAGCATTAAAAGTGAACCCTTTAGTTCCCTCTCTTCATTTTTAAACACGAATAAGCCTAAACAGGCTGTAATAATTCCATAAACTAGTACAATAATGGGTAAAATGATTAAAGAAGTTTCTATCTTTACGGAATCGAATGTTACAAGAACCAAGGCGGGCAGAGTAATTTTAAAAATAATTTTTGAAATAACTTCTCCATCTTTTTCTTGTAAAATATTGAAACGTTTTAACAGATACCCAAATGCAATGATGATAATAATATAAAGAAATTCCTGATTCATAAAAAAAGCTCCTCCACGAAGTATCATAAGTTCGCGTTTCTGTTCAATTCTAATTAAACCATAAATTCAATCAGTATTAATAGAATTAGTTCTGCTGTATATTTCTTTTACACTCTATAGATAATATAACTGATTAACGAAAGGAGATGACAGAATGAAGACTAAGGATGATTTTAAAACAGGAGCAAAAGTAACAGCGGATAATCAAATTTATGGAACCCCTAACAGCAAAAGTAACAATGGTACCGGTGACTCACCAAATGATAATGTTGGTAAGACTAAAAAGGGACTTGATCGTTAAGGAAGCAGCCAATTTATATTGGCTGTTTTTTTTCACAAAAAATAGGTGAGGACTGAATGGATAATAAGAATTTAAGCGAACAAGAGTGGGTTTATAAATATCTTCAGAATCGCAACAAACCCTTGCCTCTAGTTTTAGGTACGAGAGGTACATGGGGTATTAATGGAAAAAAGGCGATAATATTAGTGGCATTTACCCTGCCAGATATAGCAGTTATGAGAGATATGCACAATGTTAGCAAAAATCCTATACGAGAAATGAAATATAAAAATATCGTTTATTACGCGGTAAATATAGTAGCTGAAAATCAAGTTGAGTACGTGATTGATTATTGGAAAGAATAAATAACATTCATTTAATGAAAAATATGTACCAGGAGATGGAAGGAATGTCTACATTTTGTCCTGAATTATGGCCAGAGGAACCGACCCCAGACAACCTTGAAAATTGCCGTGAATGTGGTCTTTATCAGCACGGATCACGTATGGTCTGGGGTGAAGGAAATCCGGAAGCGCCGATCATGGTTATTCTAGATAATCCTGGAACCAGGGAAGACCGTGCAGGGGACCCCATTGTTTGCGGAACAAGACAAACATTACAACATGCTGCAAATGAAGTGGGGTTAAAAAAAGACAACTTGTACGTGACATATATCCTTAAAAGAAGACCAGTGCGTGCCTATGACAAGGATGCGGTACGCCAAACCTGTATGATACATTTAGAACAACAAATTGTACAAAAAAACCCCAACCTTATTCTATGCTTGGGAAATGTGGCGGTCCAATCCTTTTTTCGAAACCCGGAAGCAGATGTAAAAGCATTACGAGGTACATGGCACAATGTGCAAGGCTATCAAACCACTGTGGCTTACCATCCGCTGGCGGTTAGGCGCCGTCCCAACTTATGGTCATACTTTTTACGTGATTGGGAGTTTGTTGCAGAGCGCTATCATAATAAAAAGTTTTAGTGGCATTAAAGATATTTTTAAATCTTGTAAATTAAAACGTCTTCAATTTAGTTGTGTTCCTAAATATAAAAATGGGGCACCCTTCGATAAAGGATGCCTCTGCCAGTTTGACGAGGTATTGCTCTATGAAGCACGCTTGTTAGACAATCCTACTTGTTTAGTAGATTTAGATTTAATTCTAGCAATAATAAAAATTATTGCTACTGCTGCTAGGGTAAAAGAAACAATTAGAAGAGCGGTCATCTTTACAGAGGATTGATCATCTGAATACCCCTCCGTCGATGTTTTACTTTCACCTATTTTGTTGGCTGCTGTTACTTTATAAGAATAGGTGACGCCACTTTTTAGTTTAGCGCTATTATCCATATAGTTTGGATCTGATATGTCGGAAGCGATCGGTTTGTAGCTGCTGCTTAAACCAAGGATATTAACTTCTTTCCGATAGACCGTGTAGGATTCTGCCCCAAATGTTGGATTCCAGCTGAGTGAAACAGAATCATTATTTTTCCTGTCCGCCAACACCCAGTCTGGCTTGTTTGGAACTTTCGTTAATTCCGTATGGAAGTCATAAATTCCAATCTGTTTTTCGGTTTCTCCTGATAATGAGGATACTTTCCAGTAATAACGAGTATTTTTTTCCAGGTTCTTTACATCTGCAGTTGGTAAAGAGACGGTTTGATCAACAACAATATTTTTTATACTTGGATCTGTCGCCACCTGCACGTGGTAACTGTCGGCATTAGGACTTGCCTCCCAGTTTATTGTGACCTTGGAAGGGTTTACTCCAGTTGCTCCACTTTCAGGTGAGACAGTAAGCGCTGAAGCTGGTACTACTTTAACCATACGTGAAGCATGGGTGGATAGTTTAGCTGTAAAGCCTTTTTCCATACTTCCTAAATCTTGATGACTCCACAAATCACGCACGAATGCAGATCCCTCAATCCCCAAATCTGCCCATTTAACACTTACATCATGTGCAGATGAGCCAGTATTAAAAAGGGCTATATTAAAGGAACCGTCGGGAAGGCTTTGGTAAAAAACCTGAGCGTCACCCTTTTTATATAATCGCTTCCCTGCAACACCACTCTGATTTACACCTAGAATTTCATCATTGGTTAACAGACTTAGTCCGAAATCATCCAGCTTTGTCAGGTCATTACCAATAACAAACTGAGATGCTGCTATCGCCCAAAGTGAAACATAAGAAATTTTCTCATCTTTTGTTAACCCATCCTTGCTGCCATTTGCTACATTCAGTGAATCTAAGTCATTCCAGCCGCCAGGACCTGCATGAGGCTGCCACTGGGCAACATCATCAAATCTTCTCGTTACTTTTTTCCACGAAGCAAGGTAGGGTGTCCCGTATGCTTCGACATCATGATCTGTTCGCCATCCATTGGATAATTGTTTCCAAGTAGAGATATGTTTAATATCGAGGTTATTGGACAACTCAACATGTATCGGTCTGCCTGTTTTCTTGAGTGCCTTTGCCCATGCCTCGACATCTGCTATATCTTGGTTTCTAACACCATCAATTTTAAGGTAATCTATGCCATAGGATGCAAACAGCCTTGCCCAAGAATCAATAAACTCCTGTGCACCAGGTTTCGAAAAATCGATAGCATACATTTCTTCATAATTAAAGTTTTTCTTTTGCCCTTTGCTAAAGTCCACGATATCTTTCGCATGATACGGTGTGCCTTCAATTGGTGTGTTTTGATCTACCGCTGCTTTTGGAATCCCAAGTGTTACATAGTGGCCGAACTTCAATCCCTTATTATGAATATAGTCCCCAAGTGCTTTCATTCCGTTAGGGAACTTCTCAGGATCAACGGCCCACCTGCCATATTCATCTACAGTAGTCCTCCAATCGAGCATATAATAATCATCAAGATTAACATATTGATAGCCGTGCGATTTAAATTTTGATTCCAGCACATCTGCAGCTGCTTTAATCTTATCCTCTGTCGGCTTTTTTCGAATGGAACTCCAGCTGCTCCACCCCATAAAGGGACGTTCTGCCAGTTCATTATAGGAAGAAGCACTTGCTTCTATTGGAGCTAACGTAGAAACCGAAAAATTACCAGACAGTAAAATTGAGCAGGAAACAAAAGTTGCGATTATTTTCTTAAGCATGAAATCCTCCTCAAACTAAATGTATATAAGTACTATATTAATATAGAAAACTCTAAAAATTAATGAACAATATGTTCCAACTATATTTCGCTCATGTGTACATATTATAAAAAAGCAATGTAATTGTATGAGCATACAATTACATTGCTTTTTGAAGAGGGGGCTAATTGATAATTTTTATGGTTATGAATAAAAATTCTTGTTCATTATAGTATAAGGCTACTAGTTGAATAACAAAAATAGGACTTGTGGGTGAATGATGTGCTGACAGCAGGATTTTTATTTTTTATATTAATAAGTACTATCTCTCTAGTGGTTCTTATTGACATCGTACAAGGCCATGATCTATACGAGGTTTGGTTTAGTCTAAGTAAGTTTATAAGATTAGCAAAGGGAGAAGATTATTTTCTCATTGTAATTTTCTTAATGATACTACTGCTTTTAATTTTATCTCACAAACGTAGAAAGAAATAACTTCTTCATTTTACTAAGTCATCACTTTATATTAAGTTGGATAATCGGGCTGATTACATTCTCAGTAATACTTTGGTCATCCACTATGCCTTCAATATGGTAAATAGAAGAGTTGAATAATGAAGAGCAAAGGAATTTTTAGTTAAGTTAAATAAGAAAAACAGTAATGTATAAAACTCCAATACTGTAGTAAAATAAAATTTTATATGTAATTTTTTGTCTACAACTCTTACGAAAGGAGTTTCACCTTGATAGAATCATTGCTTTTAAATTTCCTTTTTCTACTATTTCCGGTTTTAACTTTTCTAATTTTCTTTGAAAGTAGGTTCCATACATATAATCAATACTTTCTAACACTCCTTTCATCTATTTCCTTGGTTTTATGTATGGCATTTCCTATAAGATTAGAAATTGGCTTTATTTTTGATTTACGCTATATCCCTTTTCTAATTATTGCTCTTTTTGGAGGATTTAAGTTTACGTTCCCACTATTTATTGTATTAAATGCTTATCGGTTTTTAGTTGGTGGGGAAGGAACTATTCATTCGTTTATTTTTGCATCTGTTATTTTTATAATAGTACCATTCTTACATAAATGGTTTATGAATCAAAGTAGAAAGAAACGAATCTGGACTGCGGTAATGGTCTCTATTTTGACTATGCTCTTGTACCTTACAATTTTGGGTACATTAATGCCAGTATTGAATAGGGAATTCTGGACATTAACCATCAATGCTTTACCTACTTATGCTGTCGTCATGTTGATTATCATGATTTTAATAGAGCAAATTCTTGCTAATATTAAGAAGCGTGAATCAACTCAACAGTCGGAAAGATTTAATATTATCAGTGAATTATCTGCTAGTGTTGCCCATGAAATTAGAAATCCACTTACAGTTACAAATGGATTCCTACAGCTTCTAAAAAATTCTCAAAACATTACGCAAGAAGAGAAAAAGTATATTGATTTTTCATTAGTAGAATTAAAACGTGCTGAAAGAATTGTAAGCGACTTTCTAGCATTTGCTAAGCCTCAAAGTGAAAACATGATTTTTTCTAATCTTAAAGAGGAAACAGAATATGTTAAAGACATAATTACTCCATTTGCCAATATGCACCAGGTTGACATCCAATATAAGTTTACTAACACATTAAATATTCAATATGATAAAAATCAGATGCAGCAATGCTTAATGAATGTATATAAAAATGGGATTGAATCTATGATTGAAAATGGCGGGGTCCTTTCTATCAATGTAACCGAACTTAAGAATGACATCATTATAAAAATTAAAGATACTGGGGTCGGCATGACTAAGAAAGAAGTTTTACAATTAGGAAGACCCTATTATTCTACGAAGAATGAAGGAACAGGTCTTGGCATGTTGATGGTTTATAGTACAATCAATAAACTAAATGGAAAGATCGAAGTAGAGAGTGAAAAAGGGAAAGGAACTACGTTTATCATTTCTATTCCTGCTTAACCAATGTCAGACAAAGGGTGAAATTGTAGATGTATTAGGAATGAAACAATAAATTAAAAAGACCTAACCCCATGGTTAAGTCTTTTTGCTCTATTTGAAATTCCAACATTCTCTTTAAAGAGAAGCCTTAGGCTGCGATTTATCCTTTCACTATTATTTTTATAGCTATTCAATCGAGAAGGATTATCCTTTTAATCCTTCGTTTCGATTATCTGTCTAGTATGAAATTGTCTATTCCTTTTTGGGAAAGCGACTTTACCCTCCCCTCATGCTAAAGTTGGGTTGGTTACAATCACCTGGACCGATAAAGTCTAATGCGGCAGGAGAGAATACCATAACTTTTCTTTTAACGCCCTCTAAAAGCATTCGGATTGGATCTATAACTTCAGTATCTTGAAAGATATGGCCTCCAAAGAATATCTTATTTTTGGCCCTCCTTCCGAAGACAATCATATTTTTCTTCCGAAGTGTTTTAACTATGAAACTTTCTTTCGACTCCACATGAAGTGTCAATGGTACTTTTTCCGTTTGTAAAACTTCTTCTTCAATCGAAGCAACCATTCCAATTTCACGTTTATTTAAAACTAAGACGAAGTCATATCCTGTTTCCGTTTTCTTTTGCACAACAGCCACTTCATCAGTAATAAACGTGACAATATCATCGGATTCTTTCGTGAGTGAGTTTGGAGAGGTTTCTTTTTTCTTGATGACTCGAAAAAATGCTTTTGCTCCAATTTCTTCATCAGAGAAGTCAAACGGTTTTATACTCTGTGTGCGTACGAGGTATAAACTATTAACCTTCTCTTTGCTATTTAATTGGACACATAAAGCAACATCGTCATTCACCACCTTTCCCTCATTGTTGGAGAGCATAGGGACATTCATTTTCATTCCTGGAAATTGAACGAAGATGTAGCTAAAGTTTTTCTTAGGCTGTACATCCAGAAGTCTCATAAACTCACAACCTTTCCGATTAGTTACAAGATTATTTACCTTGTACCTGTATAATTCCACAAACTTTCCTTGGTACCTGTTTGAGTATGAAGAGTTTTCATCGTCACTTTCTTATGAAATGTGATGGATCCACCCTATAATTGAGTATTTATGAGCAATTCTACTATCGAAAAACAAAGAATGGAAAGTATTTGTCGTTATTTCAGATTATTTTACAATCTTAAATACAATTTAGGACACAGCCATTCAAAGTTGTAATATCCTGCAATTTAATAGAATCTATTTGGAGGATGGAATTAAATGCTTTAATAAAGCATGATAATCCATGAAAGATGATGGGGAAATCCATTGTGATTGGTTGAAGGGTGCGTTATTCTAAGCATATTCCTTTATGAAGGAGGGTTATGGTGAAAAATAAATCTATCTTTAAGGAGCATTTTGTTCTACATAAATGGAGTTATTTGCTGGGCACCATCCTTTTAACCTTCTCCCTTGTTTTGCAATTATTTGTTCCCGTTTTATTAAAAAAGTTCACAGATGGGCTCCAAAATGAATCCATTCATGTTTCTGATTTATGGGAGTTGTCTCTATGGTTTGTTATTGTCGGACTCGGTGCTTTT
>JAPSKD010000333.1 GCA_031177865.1 Bacillus sp. (in: firmicutes)
TCCCCCCAAACCCCTTTTACTTCTACTATACACAAAAAAAGAAGTACCCATAGCAGGTACTTTCCTTATAAACTAGAATTTATGAGTGAAAGTGTTCTCCGTAATTCGGTGACAGGCACCTGACCTGGAGCGGAAGCCTTTTTGGCAGCGCCAAATGTTAATGCAGACCCAAATATTTCACCTGCTAAACGGCTGATCACTCCCTTACCTGCCATTGACATTGTAATAATCGGTCTATCTGCGTATTGCTCATACATAGTATAGGTTGCATCCAATAAGGTCAACACGTCGGCAGCGTTCCTCGGCATAACCGCAATCTTCGGTAAATCTCCGCCTAACTCCTGGGCCCTGCGTAAACGAGAGACAATTTCATCCTTTTCTGGCGTTTTTTCAAAATCATGATTCGAAATGATGATATACACATTGCTGCTATGAGCTGCAGAAACTAGCTTAATTATCTCTTCTTCATCATTAAACAGTTCAACATCAACGATGTCTACCTGACCGCTTTTTGCCATTGCCTTATTTAATTCAAAATAGTATGCCGCGGTAACTTCCTTTTCTCCGCCTTCTTTTGCACTTCGGAATGTAAACACAAGCGGGGTAGTATGCAGGATAGATCGTATTGCATTCAAAGCCTCTTTTACTTTTTCTAAATCCTCCACATGTTCAAAAAAATCAACACGCCACTCCACAACATCCAAGTCAACTGATTTAAGAAATGACGCTTCTTCTAGTAATTCCGTGATGGTTTCCCCAACCATCGGAACACATATTTTAGGTGCGCCTTCTCCTATTGTTAATCCTTTGACCGTAACCGTTTTTTTCATTTTCTCCACTCCACTCTAACCTACTTGGTTTCGTGTAACTCCCAAGATAATTTCAGGGTTTTTACAATGCTCTCAGCTAATTCATCCATATCTTGATTGCTTATCTCAATCGTTGAGTGATAGTTATTTTTATAAATTTCTTTTCTTTTGTAAAATAACTCTTCTATTTCTTCCATTGTCTTACCTTGCAGGACAGGACGGCTGTCAATAATCGAACTTAAACGATTCTTCCATGCATCCCAGGTAATATCTAAATAAAATACAATACTTGAAGAGAGACATACCTTTCGGATTTCTTCCTGAAGGAATGCTCCCCCTCCAACAGAAATAATCTTTAACTTATAGTCACATAGATTCTGAATGAATTCCTTTTCCTTTTCTCTAAAGGCTTTCTCACCAATTTCGGCAAATATTTTCGGTATTGGCATGTTGTACTCTTTTTCAATTTCTTCATCGATATCAATAAAATCTCGGTACAGCTTTTTAGCTACCAGCTTGCCAATAGTTGTTTTCCCTGCACCCATAAAACCAATAAATACGATATTTTTTTCTCTCAATGAACTGTTTGACAACGGATTCCATCTCCCAAGGACAAATAATATTGATACCATTATAAGCCTTCTTATGTATAAAACCAATCATGGTTATTTTCGTGCCTTTTTTGGGAATATAGCTACAAGCGTGGTCAGTCCAGTAAATCGCTGTAAGATAGGTTTCAAAGGTTTGGGGCTCAATGTATAAAGCAATATAAGCCGCAAATAGAACGTACCGTGTAAATAGAGGAAAAAAGATTCTGTTACGAAGCTTTGTTAGGTAATATGGAGACGCTTTTAAAGATAAACCCTGATTACAAGCCCACTAAATAATAAATAGGTCCTATCTATTGGATTGAACCTATTTTTATTGGTTACTTAACCTAATTTAAATTTATCTTGCGACTCATCAAGTTTCATACGTTCTAGCTCTAGTCTCATTCTTTCCGTTTCAATCAAATAATTTTCATGTTTAAGTTTCTCTAGTTCAAGTTCCCCTTGAATCATTTTGTATTTAATTTTAGACTGTTTCTGAAAATGAGTGGTCAAAATAGCAATAATCGGAATTGAGAATACCATAATAACCGCAATCGTTCCCGTCATTTTACTCCCTCCTCTTTCATAAAAAAGCCGTGTACAATATCCTTACGTTAAATAATACCAAATTTTAGTAACAGGTTGTACAGAATGATCAAAAAATAAAACTCATCATAAATTGCTTACCTTTAATACTTCTCTAAAATTTAGGGCCCCTTTTCTTTTTTTCTAAATAAACTTTCTCTTTGACAAAAGCCTGTATGGCTATATAACATAGTAAGCAGTGAAAAAGTTTACACTATAAAATAGGTGTAATTCTTTGCATAAAGGGGGCTTCTTGATGACAGGAGATCAACGAAAGAAAATTACCATGTTGATGATCAACATGTTTATAGCTATTGGGAGTTTTGGTATCATCATTCCCATTTTACCAGCCTATTTGGAGTCCATTAATCAAGGCGGAACGGCTGCAGGCCTGTTCATAGCCATATTTGCCGGAGCACAATTCATCTTTTCTCCGATTGCAGGTAAATGGACAGATCAATATGGCCGCAGAAAGATGATTATTTACGGGCTAACAGGTTTAACCCTGTCGATGTTTATTTTTTACGCTTCCAACTCAATTTGGGTACTTTATGCCTCCCGTGCAGTTGGTGGAATCGGCTGTGCTATGCTTGTTCCAGCTATTTTTGCTTATATTGCAGACATTACCACGATGGAGCAACGGGCAAAAGGGAATAGCTTAGTTTCCGCTGCTATGTCTCTTGGAATTGTTGTGGGTCCCGGAATTGGCGGATTCTTAGCAGGGTTCGGCTTAAAATTTCCTATTTTAGTATCTGCACTTGTTTCTCTAGTCTCTGTATTGTTTTCCGTTCTTCTTTTAAAAGAGAGTCAAACAGCTCCTACCTCAGAATCGGCAGAAATGCCCCCTGATGAGTCCATGGCACGCAAAATAGCCCGTTCTGTGAAAATGCCTTATTTCATTCCACTTATTATTACTCTCGTTATGAGTTTTGGATTAATTGCCTACGAATCGGTTATAGGATTATACCTTGATAATCAATTTCAATCATCCGCGAAAGATATCGCTATAATGGTTACAGCAACCGGTATTGTCAGTGTTATTGTTCAGCTCTTTGTGGTTGATAGAATTGTAAATCGTTACGGTGAAAGATCTGTATTGAATGTATTTATTGCTGTAGCTGCAGCTGGATTTTTATTTTCACTGTTCGCTGCCAGTTACTCGCTATTCTTTATCATTTCACTTTTTATTTTCCTTTCTACCTCTATACTCCGCCCGGTGTTAAATACGTTGATTTCCAAACTAGCAGGAAACGAACAGGGCTTTGCGATGGGAATGAATAATGCTTATATGAGTATTGGTAACGTACTGGGACCAACACTTGCAGGATTACTATATGACGTCAAAATTACCTATCCCTTCATATTGGGATTTGTATTATTAGTCATAACACTGTTCATTACCTTCACCTGGCAAAAGAAATCACTAAAAACAAAAGCGGTTTTATAATAAAAAACTGATGCAGAAGCCTGCATCAGTTTTTTTACGATTTAATTGCTCTTTTATATTTATACATCTTCCATTGATAATGAATAAAACAGCCAATGCAAAATCCGAGGATAGCCACAAATGCCGCAGTCGCAACCATAATGGTGAACATATACCCTACTGTATTCCAGCCAAGGAGAAAACTTATGAACCCAGCAGCCAAAAAAGTTACAGCTATTTTTTGATTAAATTGCTGCTGCTCCCAGTCCTCCGGGATATACTCTTTTGGTTTTTTCTTTAGAAAAAGCTTTGCAATATTCATTACGGGATTATAGTTAAAAACAACTCCTGATACACCTGCAAGTAATGGGACTATCAAAAACCATCCCTCACCGAAAACCAGTGTTAATAAAGCACTAATGACAATCACCCATTGGTTTGTTTTCACAAGCGGTCTTGGTATAGAACGTACTTTATCAGACAAGCAACCCCCACCTTTCTTATAGGAATTATTGGTGATTTATTTTTAGTTTACCTGCTTTATGCTGTTTTGTATAGCTTTGTTTTTAAAAGGTAGACCCAGTTTGTTTTAAAATGTAAGATGGTAGTAATAGCGTAACAAGGAGCTGTGGTTTCGTGAAAATAAAAAAAATCCTCAATAACAATGCTGTTGTCGTTTTAGACAACAATGAAGAAAAGATAGCAATTGGTGCGGGAATTGCCTATGAAAAAAGGAAGAATGACATCATCAATCCAAGTAAAATTGAAAAGCTATTTGTTATGAAGGAAAATGAGAAATTCCAACAGCTTCTGCAGCAAATACCTGAAAAACATTTTTCTATCTCTGAAGATATTATCTCCTATGCAGAAGATAATCTGGGATTAAAATTAAACGAGCATATTCATATCGGGCTAACAGATCACTTGTCTTTTGCTATTGAAAGAGCAACAGAGGGAATTCACCTGAAAAATAAACTTTTTGATGAAATAAAAATCCTTTATAAAAAAGAATTTGATATTGGCATGTGGGCGATAAGACATATTGAAAAAATGACAGGAGTAAAAATGCCAGTGGATGAAGCAGCCTATATTGCCCTGCACATTCATACCTCAAAGCCCCAAAGCAGCGATATGAAGCAAACACTACGGCAGACTGCTATCATTGGTGAAATGATTCAGACCATTAAAAACTCACTTAGCATATCAATAGAAGAAGATGACCTTTCTTATCAGCGTTTAATGACTCATCTGAGATTTACTCTATCCAGAGTAAATGATGAATCCCAGCCAATAATGGATGATGAAATGCTCGCGATGCTGAAGAAAAAATTCGCACTATCCTACAATGTTTCACAGAAAGTAGCCAATCTTCTTGCGGAAAACCATGGTATCACCCTGCCTGAACAAGAACTCGGTTATATCACCATTCATATAGAAAGAATTAGAAACAGATAGGTAGAAAAGCGGAAGCGCCTTGACAGGGAAAAATGCAGTTCAATTTTTCCTATAGGGCGGCTTATGACACGAGTCCCAAGGTGACGAAACTAGACACGCTTATGACCCGAGCCCCTAGGCGCCGAAGCTAGACCGAAAAAAACCGCTTGAACCAGATGGTCCAAGCGGTTTTTTATTTAATCCAATTTTCCCTTACGGATTTTAGCAATTTCATCAGCTACGAATTGAACATTTGTACCAACGATAACTTGAATGCTGTTTTTACCAACAATATTTATTCCTGGTACCCCAGTTGATTTAATCTTCTTCTGATCTACTGCATCCATATCCTTAACTTCTAAGCGCAGGCGTGTTACACAATTATCTACAGATGTTACGTTTGCGTCTCCGCCTAAGCCATCATAAATCTTAGAAGCCATGGCAGCAAACTTATTACCATCTGATTGCGTATCCTCCGCCACTTCATCA
>JAPSKD010000334.1 GCA_031177865.1 Bacillus sp. (in: firmicutes)
GCCACGTTAATGACCAAAATAGGAAACAATTTAATTAAATATACACAGGATAGGTTCATATGGTTTTAAAGAGAACAGTGCCGACCACACACCGTCCCCATGGTCTTATTTTGGATAAAAAATAAGGATACTCTCTTTTTAATCTGTTAAAAAGGTGTTTTAAGGAAAAGGAATAGATTTGCTTAAATATTAAATCCCCGTTCCAATAAGGGACGGGATATTAATATTATAGAATATCGTCTAACATCATCTTTTGAATTAATTAAACCTTCTTCATTTTATCATTGTAAAAATGATCTATTATACTCCAACTTCTAAACTATAATATTTAACCAAATACTGATCAATCATTTCTTCCACTTCATCAGTCGAAAGCATATCTAAAATCATTGCACCGCCAACAACATTCAAATATTTATTTGCCTGAACAAAGTAATCTCGTTTTATCTGAATTCCTCTTTTTTCAAGCTTAATAATTGATTTTAGAATACCCCTGGTAATATTGCGGTTAGATGTAAAATTACTTTTAAAAAAACAACACATCTTGTTTGTATTATTAAACCCTTTTCTTTTATTCAAATTTTAACCATGAGAACCGTCCTCGAGGTTTTCATAAAAAAAGTGCCGGAACTGTTCAAAATTTGGAAGGTACCTGGCACTTTTATCGGCAAAAAAGAGGGATGCTATGCGCCCCTCCTTTGCTATCTATTCAGATTAATTCTAAAAAGGAACAAATCGTTAAGATCCCTTTATCAAAGTTTTCTAAGTTAAAGTGTTCATTCGGAGCATGTAGATTTTCATCTGGTAACCCGAATCCCATTAAGACCACAGGAGTATTTAGGGTATGGCTGAAATCCGATACAATCGAAATGGACCCCCCTTCTCTTTTATAAACAGGTGATGCACCATAAACCTATTCATAGGCTTCAGCCGCTTTTTGAATCATCGGATGGTCGATTGGGGTTAAGAATGGATTGCCTGTATCTTGAAGTGTCACTTTTACCGTGCAACCTTTTGGTGCTTGTTCTTCTAAATGCTTTTTGATCAGGCCCTGGATTTTTTCTGGATTTTGATTGTTGACTAAACGGCAGGTGATTTTGGCATGTGCCTCGTTTGGAATGACGGTTTTTGTACCTTCCCCCTGAAATCCGCCCCATATGCCGTTTAATTCTAATGTTGGTCGAGAACTGATTTTCTCAGGATATGGATAATTTGTTTCCCCTCCCGTTAATTCCGTTAACCCTAACGATTTTTTTAGCTCTTCTTCATCAAAGCCCAGTGCTTTAATTTGTTCCTTCTCAAATTCTGTCAATTCTAAAACATCATCATAGAACTGATCAACATTTACTTTTCCGTTTGTATCATGAAGAGTAGAAAGCAACTTCACCAATAAATGGTTAGCGTTCTGAACTCCCCCGCCGAACATGCCTGAATGCAAATCGGTATTCGCCGTTTTAAGTGAAACTTCAAGAGCACAAAGCCCTCTTAAAGAATATGTAATCGCAGGAACTCCTCTATCCCACATATCAGAATCGGATATGACCACCACATCACAGGCTAATTTTTCTTTATTTTCGGCTAAAAACTGTGGAAGATGAGGACTTCCGATTTCTTCTTCTCCTTCGATGTAAAATTTTAGGTTTACCGGTAACTTATTTTTTACTTTTAGTAGTGTCTCGACAGCTTTAATATGTAAGAACGTCTGCCCTTTGTCGCCTGTTGCCCCTCTGGCAAAGATTTTTTCATCAGGATTTCTGGTTTGAACGGAGGTGTTTCCCATAATTGAATCGGATCAACAGGCTGTACGTCATAATGACCGTATACTAATACCGTCGGCGCATTTTCCTGATGAAGCCAGTCAGCATAAATAATCGGATGACCTTTTGTTTGTACGATTTCAACGTGTTCCATTCCAATGCTTTCTAACTTATTGGCAATCCAGGAAGCTGCTTTTTGGATATCCTCTTTATGCTCAGACAAGGAACTTATGCTTGGGAAGATTGTTATTAAGGAAAAGCACCCCGTACATTATTTAGTTAATAGTTAGTATTAAAGCTACTTTACTCTTCTAGCTGCTTGCTGAATAGGATCCCATACACCATTATATGGAGGTGCATACGCAAGATCTAAATCAAGCAGCTCGTCGGTTGTCATCGAATGGAATATTGCAGTTGCTAGAACATCGATTCGTTTGTCGATCCCATTTTCCCCAATAATTTGCCCACCAAGAACTTTATAAGTTTCTTTATGATAGACAAGTTTCAAATTCATTTTTTTATTATTAGGATAATAACCAGCGATATCTGTTGATGTAATTGTTACAGAACCACATGGGATGTTCAGCATTTTTGCCTCTGTTTCTGTTATTCCTGTTCTCCCTAAAGTTAAATCGAAAAATTTTATGATTGAAGTGCCTACAACACCTTTAAATGTTTTATGTATATTAACGATGTTTAATCCGGCAATTTGACCTTGCTTATTAGCATGTGTTCCCAATGGGACATGATCATCCATTTCTTTTACTCGATGATATTGTGTTGCACAATCTCCTGCAGCATAGATATCTTTAATACTTGTTTGCATATACGCATTTACTTGAATAGAACCATTAACACTTGTTTTGATTCCTGTCCCTTCTAAAAATAAAATATTTGGCTTCACACCTACAGCGACTAATACTAAATCTGTTTCATACTTCCCTTTATCGGTTTTCACATATTCAACATGCTCACTACCAAGGAATGCTTCAACAGATTCACCCATTTTTAACACAATGTTTTGCTTCACTGCTTCTTCATGGATAAGTTCTGCCATTTCTTTATCAAATATTTTTGCTAATTGCTCATTTCTTTCAATGATCGTTACCTTCTTGCCGAGCTCCGCAAAACTTTCAGCCATTTCGAGTCCAATGTATCCACCACCAATAACTGTCACATTTTTTATATCTTTCTCCAGATAATCCATGATTGTCTTTGCATCAGGAATTGCCTTTAATGTGAAAACACCTGGAAGTTTAACACCCTCCCAGTTTGGAATGACCGGGCCTACGCCGGTTGCAATAAGAAGGCGGTCATACGGAAAGCTAAACGTTTCACCATTACTATGGTTTATTCCACTTACCATTTTATTTTCCGTGTCTACCTTTTGGACTTCATAATATACTCGTGCATCAATACCATATTTCTCTTTAAAAGTAGACTGTGAACGTGCTATTAACTTATCTGTTGACTCAATCTTCCCACTGATCACATAAGGTAGGCCACATTGTCCGTACGAATACACCCCACCCTTTTCTAAAACAGTGATTTCATGTCCAGAACTGTTTCGTACAATTTGCATTGCAGCACTCATCCCTGCTGCATCTCCACCAATAATAAGTACTTTCATGCTCATCCCTCCTTTCTTTATTTTCCATTTATTACTGATTTTTAAACATGAAGAAGGATTTATCCCCATATAGGGGTAGCGTCAGGAAAATGCGGATTTACAACGCTTAGTAAATTCAAAATATAAAAGTAGAATTCCTGTAATGGAACCACTGTTCACCCCCTACTTGTATTTATGTTATGGTTTTACAATTAATACTTTATCTCCGTTTGTTTAATAATCAAAAAAGCACCCCTTTTTATTGGTACAACCTAGTAATTGAAATTAGAAATCTCCCACTAAATATATGATGAGTAAAACTACTTCAGGTGGGTAGTATATGTTTGGGATGGTGTGCTTTCCTATTTAGCAAATCCCCCATTAATAATCAAGGAAGTGAATAGATGAATCACAGTAACGAACGCAATAACTTTGATGGGAATGTAGCAGAAAGTGACATTAATCAAGCTGGTAGTAACGCTAATCAAGCTTCCAGTGACTTTAGTGAAGCAGCAGGAACTATTACTGATGCCGTTGCGGGTGCTATGATAGGTTCTCCATTTTGACTAATTGGTACTGTTATAGGCGGTGTTTCAGGCGGTGTATTTGGCAACCAGATGGTGGAGGGGGCTGAAAAAGATAACAATACATCCACCAAAAATCTTGATGAGCAGTAATATTACTCTATAAATAAGTAGCCATTTTTTCATAAAGGTTCAAATCAATTTAACAAGTAAATGTAATAATTTTTCCGTTAACCTCAGATGTTGAAGAACTCTTTAAGGGTGGCTAACGGGTGAAATGTTCGAGGAAGAGCTCAATAATGGGTTCTTTATCTTTTGATATATGACGGACAATTTCGAGTGGCATTGTAAATACCCCTTCCCTTATAAAACTAAGAACCTTTTTCTTTCATGATAACCAATGAATGAAAATTGTGAAAGAGAGGAGTATTTTTTCATTCCGCCATTTTGCAAGGGTAAAACCCCATGTCAAAGAACACCTCTAGCATGGAATGATCACTAATTTTATCCATTCGTGCTCCATGTAGGTATTCCGCTTGGACTTGATGTAAAACTTTAGAAGTAAAAACATATTACAATTAACAGAGTGACAGCATAAATTATTACACTGCTGATTACAGTCCGATATAGGATTTTGCCCAAGGTTTATATATTTTTACTATTAAAAAACAACAAAAATAGAGTGCTAAAACCTTTGAAGATTAGCACTCTATTTGTAATGTTATGTTTATTTACTTCTTAAAAATTGAAAACCTTACTTTTCAACGGTCGATCTAAAATTGTTTCTATGCCAAAATCCCCTCAATTTTTTCAATAACCTCACTCGAAAGTTCAATTTCAACGGCTTTGACATTTTCTTCTACTTGGCTTGGTCTACTTGCACCAATTAATGCGCTTGAAATATTGGGCTGACGTAAAATCCATGCTAACGCAAGGCTAGGTAGAGTGATTTCTAATCCCTTGGCGATTTTTTCTAACTGTTCTACCTTCGTAAAGGTAGTCTCAGTCAACATACCCCTCATGAAGTTGTTGATTTCTGCATTTGAGGCACGGCTGTCCTCTGGAATGATATTTCCCTTATATTTTCCTGTTAAAATCCCCTGAGCGAGTGGTGAAAAGACCACCTGTCCGATCCCATGCTTTAAACTCACCGGAATAACTTCCTTTTCAATATAGCGGTTTAACATGTTATATACAGGCTGGTTCACAACAATTCGATCTAAGAGGAATTTATCAGCCACACGGACTGCCTCTTCAATCTGAGCCGCACTCCATTCACTTACACCAGCATAAAGAATCTTTCCTTGACGGATTAAATCATCAATGGCTCTCAACGTTTCTTCCACTGGCGTTTCTTGATCATAGCGGTGACAGTAAAAAATATCCACATAATCTAAGTTCATTCGCTTCAAGCTCGCATTGGCTTGTTCAATCACATGCT
>JAPSKD010000335.1 GCA_031177865.1 Bacillus sp. (in: firmicutes)
AAAACTATTCAATCTATTATATTGACAATCTATGAACCTTTTTACGGATTCATCTCTGTCTAATAACGTTCCATCTAAATCAAATAAAACGGCTTTAATCATATTTGAACACACTCCCCCCTTTATTCTTCTTTTTTGCGGCTTCAAATTCCTCTTACCTGCCAAAATAATTCCTTTATTTGCGGATTTTATCTGCCTACCTACTTAATTATCCATTTTACCTGCATTTTCCCTTAGTTTATCTGCCTAACAAAATACATGCCAAAATCAATTAAAGCGGCGAATAAAAAAACATTGGATTCGCCTCCGCGAATCCAATGTTATCTAATCTTATGCTGCTTTTTCCATCAATCCTTCGCTGCCCTGTTTACGTTTGAACGTAAATGTAAGATAGCTAAATGTAACAACCATGAATCCAGCCATGTAGGCTAGCAAGATCACGTTGTTGTGCCACATGTAAGCAAAGTCGCCGCTAGAGATGACGGCTTTAAATGCTTGGACGCTGTACGTCATTGGGAAGAATGCGTTGAATGGCTGCAGTGCCTTTGGAATTAACACAAGTGGGAAGGTGCCCGCGCTTGTCGTTAATTGTATGATCAAAATAAGAATGGCGATGAAACGGCCCACATCCGCTAAGGAAGTGACGAGCATTTGAATTAACGTTACAAATACCATACTTGTTAGAATCGTTATCACGATAAACAACGGCACGCTTTGTACCTCGATTCCCAATCCTACGAGTAACACAAAATCGACTAATAGCGCCTGTAGCACACCAATGATGGTGATCACGCCTAATTTACCGAAAAACCATTGCGAAGCGGATGCTGGTTTGACGGCTGGTTCTTTTAATCCAAAGACGATTGAGATAATCAGTGCACCTACAAAAAGTCCGAGTGAGACGAAATAGGGTGCAAAGCCGGTACCATAGTTAGGCACGGTGTTAATCTCATTTTTATCAACCTTAACTGGCTCGCCCATCATATCATAGGTGTCATCATCTGCTTGGACACTGTTCGCGGCTTCAGCACCCTCGGACAGCTTCTCGTTTAATTCGGAGGTGCCATCCTGGAGTTTTTCTGTGCCTGCTTGTAATTCAGTGGAACCTTCTGCAAGCTTCCCAGTTCCTTCTGTTATTTTATCGGCACCAGCAGACAACTCGCCCATTCCAGCTGTCAGTTGGTTGGCGCCTGTATTAAGTGTCGTTGACCCTTCATAGAGCTGGTGGATACCCTGTTGTAATTTCACTTGGTTAGCATTGATTTCACCGATTCCGCCAATCAATTGTTCAAAGACTGGGTCGGTTTGTTTTTTCAATTGTGACTCTAAACCAGCAGTCGATCCTAGTAATTGTCCATTTACCTGGGACTTATATTGTGAGAATCCCTGGTGTAACCCAGGCGTGATGGCTTGTGCCACCTGCTGTTGGACTTCTGCCTTCGTCGGCGCAGTTTGCTGTGCCATTATTTCAGACACCGTTTCAGCTGGAACGCCATTGGCGATTAGCGCACCTGCAAGCTCCTGCATTTTTGCTGTTTGCTGAGCGATCATTTGGTCCGCAATTTGTACGGACAACCCGGCATTCAGCTGTGTTTCAAACTGATCGATACCTTCGTTTAATTTTTCGGTGCTTCCTGTTAACTGGGAGTTGATTTCAGCTGCAATAGCTGCCGGTAACTCTTTTTTGATTTGCTCTGCTCCTGCTTGTGCTTTTTCGGTGCCTGTCACCAGCTGCGGTAGCTTTTCGTCGACCTCTTGTAATCCTTGCTGGATGGCCGCTGTTCCTTGGGCTACTTCATTTGAACCAGCCGCGGCGCTGTTAATACCTTCTTCGAATTCAATCGATTTACTTGCTAAGGTTTCAAGGTTTTCCTTGATTTGCCCAGCACCGTCGTTTAGTTTTGCCGAACCCTCATTGAGCTGGCCGGCACCCTCACTTGCTTGGGCTAACCCATCACCCATTTGGGTTACTTTTTCAAAAATGCTCTCAGAGTAAGTGGCGACGATCTCTTTTGAAATCTCTGCTTTGATTTCCTTCATTGCCGTCTCACCAATCTGCGCGGATAGGAAGTTCGCCCCTTCATTCGGTACATATTTGATTTGGAGCTTTTGTGGCTGATCCTCAAGTAATGTTGTCGCATTTTTTGAAAAATCACTTGGAATCTCCACTAAAATATAATACTTTTCATCCTCCAAGCCTTGGTAACCCTGCTCTTTGTCCACTATATCAAAATCGAACGTATTACTTTTCTTAAGATTATTGACCAGGTCGTCGCCAATCTCGAGCTTCTGCCCGGCCAGTTCCGCGCCCTCATCCTGATTGACAATCGCCACAGGCAGGTCGCCTAAATATTTATAAGGATCCCAAAATGCCCACAAAAACATTCCCGCATATAAAACTGGAATAAAGAGGATGGCGATGATGGGTATTAACACTTTGCGATTGGTAAGGATAGATTTTAATTCTGCTTTAAGTCCATTCATGTTGATAACCTCCTGACTATTTTATTCAATTAGTCATTTTTATTTTAAAAAATATTGACCGTTTTGTTCAAATGGTCAACTTACTGTAAAATAAAAGACTCATGTTAACAAGCCTTTTAATAAGTAAAGTTCAAAGAGCTTAGCTATCTCTTCTTTTTTTAATGGCGGATGGTTCCTTTTCCAGTCAATCACCAAAGAAAAGTACATTTTCAGCATCACAAAGGCTGTGACCTCAGGATCGCAGGCTTTGATTTCACCTTTATCCATTGCTTTTTGAATAATCGCCTTCATGTATTGGATGATGGATTGCTCCACCCGTTGCATCGCTTCAACTACCGTTTGTGTGCCCATATCGCGCTCTTCCTGAATCAATTTTATCGTCAATTGATGCGATTGCCGAAACTCATGAACCCGGGCTAACACATTGTTCACTTTTTCAAGTATCGAAGCCGCTTCATCCAGTGCACCCTCCACTTCAAATCGGATATCAGCGATAAGCGAATTGATAATTTCATCAAAAAGCTCTTCCTTCGTTTTGAAAAAGGTGTAGATTGTTCCTTTCCCCACATTGGCTAACTTCGCAACCTGATCCATTGTCGTTGCCTTATATCCATATAATGAAAAAGATTTTGCTGCCGCCTCAATAATCAACTTCTTCCGATCAATTACTGCCAATCTATTCACCTCCAAAACTGACTGAAATACTAATTTGGTCATTTTGTACGAAAAGTAATATATCATATTCATTTTAGAAAAGCAACATGATGAAAATTTCCGCAGATTTTGTCAAACGGTTTTATGGAACCAAATAGCGTTTGCTTACGTCTTATTAAGTAGACATAAAAGGAAATAACTGGGGGATCACTTCGATGAAAAGGCTTTTAATTGCGTTGTTTATTGCGCTCGTTTTGTTTTGTGCTACAGGGGGGTTGGAACGGTTCGCTTCTGACGTGGAAACACAGGAACCTGAGGTTACCCGGATAAATTCAATAGAAAGCTTATAATAAAAATTTTCCAGTCCTAGCACTGCTGGGGCTGGTTTTTGCGTGCCCTGCCGTGACCAATTCTCTGATTTGGACATACCTTGTTAGTGGACAAGAAGGTGATAATGATGGGAACGAGACCCGGAGATTGTTGTCCTCAACATGAACGCCGATTGAATCAACTTGAGAGGGAAAACCAGCGGCAAGAACGTGAGATAGAGCTGTTACGGCAAGAGTTAGAGAGGATTAACCAACGTTTATAGGTAATCGAAGAAACTTGCTGTGATGAATAACTAGTTTATCTCTGCCGGTTTGCTTCTTTTTTTACGATAGATTGTTTTTTCAATAAAATTTCCTAACCAGCCTAATAAAAGTCCGAAAAGAAAGCCGCTGAACACAGGCATGTTAAAAATGCTTAGAACCTTAAACGATTTAAAAACGTAAAACCATTGACCATACCGCCGCTGCAATGGGGATTTATACTCACACTTCTGTCTCACTGTGCTCATCCTCCCTTATCCATCTATTACCTTTCTCACCCATGGTTTTGGGGGTTTTTCAAAAAGATTCACAGATTTTGGTATTTTAGTTATATCAGGATAATGAACGGACAGGTAGTTAGCACTATAATTTATTTTTTGTGTATAAGAGACTGATAGATTGGTAAGAATGTTAGTAGAAAGTACTCTTAAGGGGGAACGAAAACGATGAATGAAACTAAATTGTTATTATCACAGTTTGCTAGTGAAGAAGGCTTCGAGCTTAGTAATTACTTAAATCACTTGTTTGAATATGTCTCACACCAACTGGGACAGAATCCACCTTCCAATACCGAAGCGGAAAATCCCTAAGCCCAGGCGTTGCTGAATGCCTGGACTTTTTTTTGGGGGAAGTTATTGTACTTGGCACGTAAAATTCTAAATCGGCACGTATATCTGAGATTTGGTACGAAAATATACCAAGATCTTTTTAAATAAAAAAGCCTGTCTTGAATAGAAATCCTCTTTTCCCTCCTCTAATGGTCAATTATTGGGTATAATATAGGAATATGGATTTTTCTAAAAAAGGGGGTCGTGGCTTTGGAGGCAACGACTGCTAATGAACGGATTGAACTTCTTGCAGAAGAGATTAAAGATTTGCTGCATCCCCATGCTGCCGATGATGTAAAGCTTGTTCAAAAGGGCTTAATGCTGTACCGGCAAGGGATGGTCAAGCAATTGCAAATATGGAATGCCCAAATTACAGCGATGGTACAGGATGTGATGCCTTGCCATGTGAAACTGAATTTTTCACATTTGTCGTTAAGTAGTTGTACTTGTCCTCACGAGGGTCTGTGCCGCCATCAGTTGGCTGTATTTTTTGCAGCTTATTCGAGAGTAGGCAGTGTCGCCGAGTGGGTTGCGGATTGGCGTGAACCGATGAAGGAGAAGAATGATGTTACGAGCTGGGGGCTTCAAAAGGCAAAAGATTTAATCAAGGCGAACGGTGTGATGAAGCCTGATTACGGGCGCTGGGTTGAGTCATTCGAGGTCAGCTTCGATACGATTCTAAATTCGAAAAAATATTCTAGCCCATTTATTATTGCGGAGCTATTCAATATTTACGAACGGCGGATTAAAGCGAGTGCTCCCGTGGAACAGGAATGGCGTTTGCTCTATGAAATGGTCGGGATTGTCGTTTCATTTAAGAAGCTTGCGGTCTTAACCGTTCAATCAGGGTTTGCTGAGGACGTGGTAAGACGCGCCTACCTCTCTGTGTTTCATAATTTAATTGAGGATGCCGATGAGCTTGTTCTGAAAATTGGTGTTCAATCGCTGCCATTTGACTTTGACGAATTTATTTTAAAATTAAAGGACGAAG
>JAPSKD010000336.1 GCA_031177865.1 Bacillus sp. (in: firmicutes)
AATATCCAATAATACTTAGAATGGTAACGATCCAGCCAATTAACTTTCTATCTGTCCTTATTAAATATATCCCTAAAGCAATCGCACCAAAAACAAAACCAAGAATTCCCCATAGAACGGGGTTTTTACCATGCTTTTTAGAATCAATGACTAAATAAATGGTGAGGATGATATTTAAAGCCAATCCAAAAAAACCTTCCAAAATTCCCTCTCCTTGCTTTGTTCAAAAGTATATTCTTAATATTATATTATACCAGAAAACACCTTGCTTTATCTCATAATTTTCAGAAAGGCTAAGCAAAAACAGCTTGGATGACTAGAACCCAAGCGGTTTTATCTAAAAATCTATTTCAATCCAGTGTGCATAGCACCGTATACTGCTCCTAGTAAATTGGCATTTTGACGATACTTACATGCCACGATTTCCGGTTTAATCTTCGCTAGGTCTACTCTTGATAAAATGTTATCCAGCTTCCCATTGATTCCATCAATTAGTTCGTCTCTAGCACTGATTCCACCGCCGATGACGATTACTTCAGGATCATAAATGTACTGCAAATTATAAATCCCTACGGCTAATAAATGATAGAAATGATTGATAGCTTCGATACAATCTTCATCTCCTGATTCAGCAAGCAGAAAAATTTGTTCCCCTGAAATAGACTCCACATCCATTTGCTTTCTTTTTGCAATATTTCTCACCAGCGCAGCGGTTGAAGCCACTCGGCTCCAAACACAATTGCTATCTTGAATATCACCAGTTAGCAGCATATACCCGAATTCGCCGCCATGGAGATTGGCCCCTTTATGCAATTGGCCGTTTTTAAACACCGATCCGCCAATCCCGGTTCCAATCACGATAACAAGCACATCTTTTTTCCCCTTAGCTGCGCCGTTCCAAATCTCAGCATATCCCGCACAATTGGCGTCATTTTCTAAGTAAATCGGCAGTGAAGTTAGCTCATTAACCAAATTTTTGATATTTGGTCCATGTAAATAACGAATGGCACTGGAACCATAAATCACGCCTTCATCCGAAACAGCACCAGGTGCACTAATCGCAATTCCTTTTATATCTGAATTCGTCTCTGCAAGATTTTTAATAATCGATAGCAGTTCGTCTAATGTACCAGGTGTTTTCACTTTATTGTTCTCTAGTATTTCAGCATGTTCGGTAACTAATCCGTATTTAATAAATGTTCCGCCGATATCAAAAGCTAAATATTTACTCATCTTAAGAAACGCCCCTAGGTAGCTTTTTATTTATAGATATTGTCATCCTGTGCTTCAAATTGTTTTGTTTCGATAACTTCTTTTAGCCAAAAAGCAGATTTTTTAAGCGTACGGTTTCGATTTTCTTCGAGGTTAATTTCAACCAGGCCATAACGATTCTTAAAGGCATTCATAGGAGACACGTTGTCGCTGAAGGCCCAAAGCATATAGCCAGTACAATTGGAGCCCTCTTCAACACCCTTTAATAACCACTTTAAATGTTCACTAATAAATTCAATACGGTAATCGTCTTGGATTATGCCTTCTTCATTTTTAAAGCGGTGTTCATTTTCCACTCCCATACCATTTTCGGCAATAAACCATTCGATATTTCCATACTCCTCTTTCATTCGCATAGCGATATCATACATGACCTGAGGATAGATTTCCCAGCCGCGGTAAGGATTCATTTTTCTTCCTGGTAAATCAAAGTTTTCATAGTAATAGGAGGGATGGAAAGGAGTCTCTTCATTCCATGCCGTTGAACGTGCTTTTACACGGTATGGGAAATAGATATTCAATCCCACATAATCAACGGTGTTCTCTTTTATGATTTGCAATTCTTCTTCTGTTGCTTCAAAAGCAATATCATGTTGATTCATTAATTCCATCAATTCTAAAGGGAATTCTCCTTTAATCGATGGATCTAAGAAAATTCTGTTGTAAAATAAATCAAAAATGCGTGCTGCTTTTTGATCATGTTCAGCAGATGAACGGGCATAGGCTACCTCTGGATTAATGATATTACCAATCTTTGCGCCATATTTATCTTTTAAGCCCATTTGTTTAAATAAACGAATAACTTTAGCAGTTGCTAAGCTTTTATTATAATTCCATTGCATCCATTTCTGCGTATTTTGTTCAAAAGGATAACGAATCGCGTCTAAATATACACGCGTTTGAATAACAATCGGCTCATTAAAAGTAAACCAATGCTTAACGCGATCGCCATAACGCTCAAACACTTTTTCTGCATATTTAACGAATAGATCAACAACATGCTTCGATCCCCAGCCGCCATATTGCTTAAATAAAGAAGCAGGAAGTTCGTAGTGTTCAAGACAGATCATCGGCTCCACGTTATTCTTAATTAACTCATTAATCATATCATCTATATAACTAGCATATTCTTCATCTACCACGGCATTTTCATAATCTAGTAAAAAACGTGACCAGTTAATAGACGTTCTAAAGTTTTGCAAACCAATTTGTTTCATATAACCAATGTCTTCTTTATATCGATTCTTGAAATCAGTTGCTACAGCAGGACCATACCCATTGTGCCAAACATTTTTATTCTCTTTATACCACATGTCCAAAAAGGAATCCTGTGTCTCTTTTTTTCCTGACCATCCTTCCGTTTGCCAAGCAGACACGGCTGCTCCTAGAAAAAAGTCGTTCGGTACATTCATTTTCTTTTGCATGCTACTACCTCCAGTTCCATAAGAAACTCTTATGATTGATTGATATTATTTGCTGTTACGTTTCTATACTTTGTTGGCGTATAGCCAGTAAATTTTTTAAACACATCAACAAAGTACTTATATTCTCGATAACCCACCTTTTCAGCTATTTCATTTACATTAAAAGGGGTTTCTTCAAGTAGCTGTTTTGCTGCACCCACACGCAAGGTATTAATATATTCATTAAAACTCTTGCCCGTTTTTTGTTTAAATAATGAGCTGAAATAATTAGGGGAAATATTAATAACGTCCGCTACCTCATGTGCCTTGATTGGTGATGCATAATAGGTTCTAATATATTGTTCTGCCCTATCCATTAACCAGTCGTTCGCTTTTAACTTATTAGCCAATGATTCACTTACAGGGCTGACAATAAACCCACTTTCACTAAAAGGAAGATAACGAGTATCTTCATATAATCTTAGATAAACCTTATTCAGCTGACCTATTGTGATGTCAGTATCATTAACGACAAAATTTAACTCTTGAAAATCTAAATTTTCAGGAGTAAAACCAGACAAATTATTTGTTACACACGTTAGTAAGACATTTTTACTAGTAAACACCGATACACATGCAAACCCCTGACTGTTTAACGAATTTTCCACTTGATTTTCCCACTCTACAGTCAAGTTTTGCAGTTCTTCTTCAGAAAGATTTTTTGTTTTATTTTTATAGTCTTTTAATATAGTAACAAGGGGATAAATACGCACATCAGCAAATAAACCTGAATGGTTTGGAGTCGTATCAGGTAAATCTAAAACTTGATGAAAAATAGCATTTTGTAAATTCATCTGATAGATTTGCTGTGCAGCTTTTCGTTCTTCTTGTAAGGTACTGGTGATTTTTGTAATGACCCGTAAAAGCTCATCCACATCTACCGGCTTTAATAAGTAATCCTTTACACCTAATTGAATGGCCTGTTGTGCATATTTAAAATCGTCATACCCACTTATGATAATCGTCCGAATATCAGGATAGTTCTCTGCAAGGAATGTCGCCAATCTTAAGCCATCAACATTCGGCATTCTAACATCGGTTAATACTAAATCTATGTCACCATGTTCCTTAATCTTCTGAATAGCCTCTGCCCCGTCGTACGCAAGGTCAACAACTTCCACCATATATTCATCCCACGGAATTGTCTGTTGCAAACCACGACAAATAATGGGTTCATCATCAACGATTAGCATTTTAAAGGGCATACTACTCACCTGTCTCATTTGAAATTTGGTTACTATTTTCATTCTCGGATATAGGGATCTTCAAGCGGATCCATGTACCTACCTCCGAATCTAACACCTCAAATTTTGCCTCCTCACCAAAGGCAACCTCTAAGCGGTCGATGAGATTTGAAATCGCATAGCTGCCTTTTCCATTATCATCTTGATCCTGTTTCTTTTTCTTAAATCCCCAGCCATTATCGATTACATCCATCCAAATTTGCTGATTCATCTTAAATGCGCGAATATGGATAACTCCCTGTCTAGGCAAATTTTCAAACCCATGAAGGATACTATTTTCTACTAAGGGCTGTAAAATTTGTTTAATAATATAGACATCTTTGATTTGATCATCATAAAAAATGCTATAATTCAAACGATTACCGATTCGACTCTTTTGTAGTTCCAGGTAATTTTGAATATATTGGATTTCTTCTTCTACCTTTACCCACATTTTTCCCATATTTAAATTCATACGAAATATTTTGGATAAACGCTCAATTAGCTGACCTGTTTCCAATGCTTTTTCTAACCTTGCTGTCCAACGAATCATGTCCAGCGTGTTGTATAAAAAGTGTGGATCAATCTGGCTTTGAAGAGCCTTCAATTCCGATTCGCGCTGCTTAATCTTTAACTTATATTCTCGATTAATATAATGTTGAATCGTGGTGACCATTTGGTTAAATCGGAGTCCTAATTTTCCAATCTCGTCTTGTGAGGAGATATGAACCTTAGCACTGAAATCCCCTTCTCCTAGTTGCTTCGTCTGCTTCGTCAATTCCACGATTCTTCGGATAAAGGATTGATAAAACCCAACAAAAGCTAGCGCCCCAAGCGCTAATAAAAGGAAAATCATAAAAACAAACAAGCCGCGGACATTATATAAACTTTTAACCACTTCTCCCTCATTCACCATAGCAATAGAAACCCAATCCGTTCCTGCAATTGCCTTTTTCACAAGTAAGTAGTCACTTTGATCGGCCTTGGTTTTCAACGTTCTATTCTTACTTTTTACAATCCAACCGTTTATTTTTGGATCCGGAAAGGGCTTCCCGGCTAATAAAGGATCCTGGTGTAGGACGACTTCTCCTTTTTTGTTCAATACAAAATAATCACCAGTTTGGTTGATTGTATTATTTTCTATGGTCTTATATAGCTTAGATTCGTCTAATCGAATTCTCACCATTCCGATAGGTTCGTTTATATGGTTAATATCATTAATAACCCTTGTTAAACTAACAACATTCTTTTTTGCAGATCCATTTTCAATGACGCGATAGGTATTGCTCCAATATGGCCCACCTTCAAGGTTCTTGGCTCCTTGATTCAAACTGACTTCA
>JAPSKD010000036.1 GCA_031177865.1 Bacillus sp. (in: firmicutes)
TTCAAAATAATCATCGGGATTGACTAATCCTATTACACAAAACTCATAACCAACATATTTTAAGTTGGGATTTAGGTCCGTTATTCCAACGTATTGAAAACTTTCTTCCGGAGATCCATCTGGGTTCCTTAATAAACTTTGACCAAGCTTTTCGTTACAAGTAACACAAACGCTCTCTAATAATTCTTTAATTCTTTGGGGGTCCTCTTGATAACTGACAGTAATTTTCTCGATAACACGCATTCTACCTTTGTTATAATTATGTATCGTCCTTATTTCACCATGTGGAATGGTAAGAAGCTTCCCTGACCATTCCCGAATTTGCATAAAACGAATGCCGATTTCCTCAATCGTTCCAGAAATCTGACCGTTAAAAGTGACGAAATGACCGACACGGAATTCTTTATCAGAAAGTCTGACAAAACCAAGAAGAATGTCCTTTAACATTTGCTGTGCTGCAAACCCAACAATGACCCCTACAATCCCTGCACCAGCGAGAATTCCTTTTAAATCAACAAATTGACCAATAATAAAAATAAGAAGAATGGTTCCCACTGCGTATCGTAAGGTGGACCGGATGACACCCTGAATGGTTTGCTCTACTTCCTCATCCAATAAATTTGATTTTGTAAAGAACCAAGCTACAGTACGATTAATTAAATAAGTAGCAGTCATCAAAAACAAAACCATAATGAGCAGTTTTAAGACTAAATACTCTCTGATGTATTCCAAAACATTTTGTGAAATTGACAAAAAATCCATAGTTCACGTCCTCAGATATTATCCTTACTAATATTCCCATAAATCAACAAAAGATTGATTGACATGTACTATCATAAAAGGAAGAGTGGATTTACTAAAAATAAGCCAACAGACCATAAAGATCGGTTGGCTTTTAACTATAATTATTTTTTTAACATAGCACTCAAATGGACCATTTGAATTATTCTCCTTATACCATAACCTTTAAGGCGCCAACCACAAGAACCATAAATATTTATGTAAGTTTTCTTATCACCTCTAAAGCAGCTCTTTCCCCTGCTTCTAAGGCACCTTCCATGTATAGCCGCCATTCAGTCGCAGTCTCACTTCCAGCCCAATGGATGGATCCAATAGGTTTGGTTAGTGCCTCTCCAAATTGTGAGAGAACACCTGGTGGGAAATGACCAGCGTACCCACCTCTTGCCCAAGGGTCTGCGGACCAGTCTTTATCGAAATATGCTTTAGGATTCAATCCCTCATGTCCAAAAAGATAAGAGATGCAGTTCAATACTTCTATTTTTCTTTCCTCTTTAGAAAGATCTCCGAGTCTACGTGCCTCTTCACCGGGGACGAATGCTATTAGAATCCCCTCCTTTCGGCTTGGATTCGAACCATCCATTGTAGCCGCAACTGGTCCATAGTCGTTAAAAGCGATTCCACTTTCACCACGAATACGCCAAAAAGGAGTTTCGTAAACCATAACACATTTAATGACAGACCCTTGCCAAACACGTTGACATAGCTGGTCTCTTGAAGAAGGTAATGGTGGATGATAGACAATTCGATTGGTTAGTGTTGGTGGAATTGCCAAAATTACTTTTTTACTGAACCACACTCCCTGCTCTGTGTACACCTTTACCTCTGTATCGCCCCAATCAATCCGGAAAACTTTATGGTCTAGCAGGACGGTGTCACCCAATTCTTCTGCAATTCGATTCGGAATTTGTTGCGCACCATTTGTAATCCATTCGTCTTCAGCACTAAGATACTGATCAAAACTTCCAGTTGCTTTAATATTCCATATTAAATCCAAGACGGAAACTTCACTCAATTTTCCACATAACCCTTCTTCATAAACCTGACGGTAAAATGCTTTACCGTATTTTGAAAACATTTTCTTTTCTAACCATGTTTCCATGGTGAGTGAATCTAATTTTTGTCCCAAAGGCGACGCCCAAGGTTTTGATGGATTGATGTTTTCTAACATCTTCTTCACTGCATGTTCGATTGATGTAATATCCAGTAGTGACAGTCGCGAAAATGGTGGTTTATTACCTAATCCTCGTTTCTTTTTGCCTAATAAGGCATATAGAGAGGTACCTTCTTTATAGGTAGAAGTGGTGGTAAGTCCGAACTCCTTAATTAAGGTTTGTATACGATGTTGGTGTGGAGAAACCCATTGAGCACCTAAATCAAAAATACTACCCTTTGTGGAGGTGCTAAGTATTCTTCCACCTACACGTGATTGAGCTTCAAGGACTGTAACAGTCTTCCCATTTTTCATCAAGGTACGTGCAGCTGCTAAGCCTGATAAACCTGCCCCAATAATAATCACGTCTGTTTGCTTCCCCTTATTATGCATGTTGTCCCCTTAACTTCCTTTCTATCCAAAGAAAAATAGGACCACCATAAGGTGAATCCTTTCCACTATATTTTAAACAAATACCAGAAGCAGCCATAGGTACAGACCAATTAGTGTAAAAACGAGCGTTGGCGGAATGACAATTATTGTAACTTTAATATACTCCAGCCACGTTATTTTTATATTATTTTTCTTTAGGATATCCATCCAAATCAATGTTGCCAGGGTACCAATTGGCAGAATTAAGGAACCGATATCACTCCCTATAATATTTGCTAAGTAGACGGTCTGCGTTAATAATGGTTCTAATCCCATCTCAGTTAATGCAAGTGTCGATACCATTAAGGCAGGATGGTTATTAAATAGATTCGATAGGAAAGCTGTTATGATACCCATGGTAACGCTTGCGTGAAGTAAACTGCCATTTACAATAGAACTCAGATGTTCTACCAAAAGAGCTGTTAACCCGATATTGTGTAATCCATATATGATTACATACATGCAAAATGCGAAAATCAAGATATGCCAAGGTATTTTGAATAAAAGGTCTTTTGGATTTTTCTTTAGATGAATCCATCTCCAGATTAGTAAAATAATTGATCCTAATACAGCAACCAAAGAAACAGAAATGTTCAAAAATGAGGCGACAAACAGGCTGATTCTGACCATAAAGACAAAGACGAGCATTTGGATCATTAACTTCTTTTGTTTTTCAAACATATCCTCGTTTTTTCTTTGTAACGGGTGAAAACGATTGTTATTTAACAATGGCAGTGTGTAGGAATGTAGTTGGATTTCTTTAGGAATGTCCTTCTTAAAAACGAGGAGGAGCAGATAGGCTAAAAATAGTAGACCAATTGTACTCGGAACAAACATCATAGCTGTCTGAAGGTAAAGATCCATTCCGATAATTTTTAGTGCTATTAAATTAACAATATTACTTACTCCAATTGGAGCACTCGAAGCAGTGGCGATTAAGGCGCCGCTTAATAGATATGGAATCTTTTGTCGATTCTTTAAACCGATATTTTTAAATATAAGAATGAGAATAGGTGTGGTAATTAAAATACTGCCGTCATTATTAAAAAACATTGTCATCAAAAAGCAAAGTAATAATGTATACCAGAATAAACGAATTCCGGACCCTTTCGATACTTTTAACATCAGTGCCGCCGTCCATCTAAAGAAGCCAAAACTTTCTAGCACAATCGCCATTACGATGGTTGCAATAATGGTTACTGCTGCTCCTGTTACTTTCGAGCTTATATCCAATAAGTCAGCTAGAGAAACGCTGCCGCTTAACATGACAATGATGGCCCCAATCGTTGCTGGAATAGCTTCATTCATATTTTTCGGACGGATAAAAATCATCACCATGGTTAGTAAAAATGCAAATATGGTTATGATTACCGTCGATGGTTGATACATATATATTATTTCTCTCCTTTCGATTTATCTAAAATTTCATTTTAGAAATCTTCTTTTCATCTCTTTTCTTGTCCTTTGCTTTATCTTACGTAGGTCCTTAGAGGCTTGAACTAAACGAATATCTTGAATTTATGTAAATCAGCAGGTATCTAGAAATTTTCTTAAAATAATGGTTGGATTAACGCCTATCTTTTTGACGCTAAACCAATGCCTATTGGTGGCTTTATAGGCAGCTGTCTTACGAATTTAATGGAGTACCACAAAAAACCGGTACTCCAGAAGTACCGGTTTGGGATTTTATTATTTTTTACCTTTTGAGTCTTTACCTTTTCCTCCACCTGAACCGTGTCCGCCTTTAGAGCCTTTGCTTCCACCAGAGCCCTTACTGCCTTTAGAGCCTTTGCTTCCACTGGAGTGCTTACCGTCTTTGGATCCCTTGCTTCCGCCAGAGTGCTTACCGCCTTTAGACCCCTTGCTTCCGCCAGAGCCGTGTCCGCCTTTAGATCCCTTGCTACCACCAGAGTGCTTACCGCCTTTAGACCCCTTGCTTCCACCAGAGCCGTGTCCGCCTTTAGATCCCTTGCTTCCACCAGAGTGCTTACCGCCTTTAGAACCCTTACTTCCGCCGGAACCGTGTCCGCCTTTAGATCCCTTGCTTCCACCAGAGTGTTTACCGCCTTTGGAGCCTTTACCGCCTTTGGAGCCTTTGCCACCTTTGGACCCTTTGCTTCCACCTGAACCGTGCCCGTCTTTGGATCCTTTTTTCCCACCATAACCATAACCGCCATTAGATCCTTTACTTCCGCTAGAACCATGAGAGCCATTGGAACCTTTACTACCGCCAGAACCATGAGAGCCATTGGAACCTTTACTACCGCCAGAACCTTGAGAACCCTTCGATCCTTTACTACCGCCAGAACCATGAGAGCCATTAGACCCTTTGCTTCCGCCAGAACCATGAGAACCCTTGGACCCTTTGCTTCCACCTGAACCGCGACCGCCTTTTCTCCCCTTAGGACCTTTTGGACCTTTTTTACGACGAGATCCACGTGAACCACTTGTTCCTTTGCTTCCCTTACTACCACTAGATTCCTTGCTGCCTTTGCTGCCGCCAGAGTCTTTCCCGCCATAACCATAACCGCCATAAGATCCTTTACTTCCACCGGAACCATGAGAGCCTCTTGATCCTTTACTTCCACCGGAACCATGAGAGCCACTTGATCCTTTACTTCCACCGGAACCATGAGAGCCACTTGATCCTTTACTTCCGCCGGAACCATGAGAGCCACTTGATCCTTTACTTCCGCCGGAACCACGTGAGCCTTTAGAACCTCTACTTCCACCAGAACTATGTTTGCCTTTTCTTCCTTTTGGACCCTTAGGACCTTTTCGACCTTTCGGACCCTTTTTCCGTCGAGACCCATCAGAACCGTGTGAGCCTTTAGAACCTCTACTACCGCCAGATCCCTTGCTGCCTTTACTGCCGCTAGTCCCATGACTTCCGCTTGATCCTTTACTTCCTTTAGACCCCCGACTTCCATCGGACCCCCGACTTCCATCGGACCCCCGACTTCCATCGGACCCTTTGCTGCCACTGGAATCTGAATCATCTTCACAGAAACATTTTTTGTCTTGCTTTTCATCTGGATTGTTATTTAGAAATAAAACGACTCCATTTTCCTTAGCTTTTGACAGCATTTGATTCATGTCCATCCCCATCTTGGTTTTCCACCACTTTCCATAAATATATTCGTTTCACTTTCTAATTTATGGTAATAAAGTGGTACTTGATATAGACAAACATTTATTTTTTGACATTCATTTCTTAAATATTTGAGTGTCGACATTTGTCCAATACCAAAATACTAGATGTTTGTACTGCACAATCATCCTATAGGCCGCATACTATCTAGAAAAAATGTATGTATAGGAGTATTTACGTGTTAAAATATGAAATCTTCATTAATCCAAAATGGCTGCAAAAGTTGGAAGATGATATTTGGGAGGATGAACATGTTCCAGCCATATTAAAAATTGGCAATAAACGGTACAAAATAGGACTCACCTATAGGGGAAATGTCATTAGAAAGAAGAAGAAAAAATCCTATAATATCATTTTTCAAAAACCTTATCTCTTCGATGGTGCTCATGAAATTCATCTAAATGCTGAATACGATGATATTTCACTGAGTCGTAACAAACTCTCACTTGATTTTTTTGATCGCATTGGGGTCATTTCCCCCCACTCTAAGCATGTGCTTCTTTATATCAATGGTTTTTGTAAAGGAATTTATTTAGAACTGGAATCCTTTGACCAACATCTTTTGAAAAAAAGAAATCTTCCTGATGGACCAATCATATATGCCACTAATTATTTTGCAAACTTCTCTTTAATTTCTCCCGAGAACGAATTAAAAACGAGTTTAGATGAGGGCTATACGCTAAAATATGGCGAGGAAAAAGACCTATCTTTATTAGAGGATTTTATTGAAATAATCAATACTTTACCAAGTGAGGAGTTTGAAAAGGAAGTTGGTAAAATCCTAGATATTGAGAAATATCTTAGATGGCTTGCGGGTGTCGTTTGTACACAGAATTTTGATGGCTTTATCCATAATTATGCCCTCTATCTAAATAGCAAAAGCAATCTGTTTGAAATTACCCCTTGGGATTATGATGGGACCTGGGGAAGAGACCTTCACGGAAGGAAGCTTGATTACGATTTCGTACCCATCACTGGGTATAATACTCTGACTGGACGACTTCTCCATATTCAACCATATAGAGTAAAATACAAGGAAATCTTGTCTTCTATCTTAGATACACACTTTAATTTCGAAGCATTAGAGCCAATAATCGAAGAGCAATTTCAATTATTAAAACCATTTATTAGGACAGATCCCTATATAAATATGGACGAAGAATATTTTGATAAAGAAAAAGACGTCATTCTCAATTTTATTTTGAAAAGAAATGGCTATTTAAATAAAGAAATCGCTTCATTATGACCTTTTTCCTTGTATATGGACTCCATATACTTCTTTTTTTGCCTATTTTTACAAAAAGGTAAGAAAAAAGGCTCGTCGTTTAGTACAACATCATACCGTGACACATATAAATGCAGTGTAAATGTTTATTTAATTAAAGGAGGATAAATATTGTGAATAACGACATGTGGAAGTCTTTAGTGGGGAAGACGATCAAGGTTGACAGAGGAGGACCAGAATCAAGAATTGGTAAATTAATGGCCGTTCTTGATGACCATCTAGTACTTTTGACTAAGGATGATGGTGTGCTTTATTACAATACGCACCATGTAAAAAGTGTAACAGAAAATTCAAAGGATACCATGGATTTAGGAATTGAGGTTCCAGAGAATTTCGAATTTAAAAGTGCCGCAAGCTTCGAAGGTCTACTAGAAAGCCTAAAATTCCAATGGGTAAGGATTAACCGTGGAGGTCCTGAAAAACTTGAAGGTGTAATCAGCGAAATTAACAAAGACTTTGTCTCTTTAATTAGCAAAGAAGAAGTTGTCCGTGTATCTATGTGGCATATCCGAAATATTAGCTATGGATTAAAAATCGAAAGTGAAAAACAAGAAGAAAATAAAGACCAAGGTAAAGAAGAGAACACTATGTCTCAAACAGAAAAACAAGTTGTGAGACAAAGAGTGGTACGTGCAGAAAACGCACAAGTAAGACAGTAAAAAAATAAAACTCTTGTCGCTTCTTTCATGAGAAGCGACAAATTTACCCTAAGGAGGAACATTGAATGGGATCTGATAATTTTTCATCAACCGTGGATTTACTAAAAGGCTACTATGTAAATCTATATGTTGGTGAAGAAATTATAAAAGGAAAACTAATGGGCGTAGAGGCTGATCATATTATCCTAGAAGATGAAAAGGAATACGTCTATTACTATAGTATTGATAAAATCCAGGCTATTACAAAAAACACCAAACAATTTAAAGGTGAAGAAATTACGACTGAGTTTATGAAAACTCAGAGTTTAGCGGACTTATTAAGCTCATTAAAGAATTCATGGGTATCTATTTTGTGCTTAAATAAGCAATCTTTTAGTGGTGTACTAAGTATTGTCGATACGGACTTTGTTACGTTAATCAATGGTGAAGATCGAATTTTAATCAAGATTGCTCACATTTCCAATATATTAAAAGGCTATCGGAAAGAAGAAAAACAAGAAGAAAACAAAAATGAAACGGAATCAGCTGTTTCCGAAAGTAACGCGGAAGATACAGACGACAACTATGTTGAAACTCAAGTTTTCATGAAGGCAGACAAAGATGAAGCTGATGTTCAACAAGCAGTGAATCTGATAGACAATGAAGCGTTAGTTTCTCCGAAGGTAACTGTAACTCAACCGGAAAATGAGAAAAAAGTTTGGGCAGAACCTATTAGATCCTCACTACCAATCGCAAAAATCAGCAGTGAAAACAAGAAAGAAGAGAAAAAGCAGAGTGTTCACAATGAAAGCATGAAGCAAATGGTAAAACAAAGCACGGAAAGCAAATGGTCAAGAACGGAAATACCACAAACACATCAAGAGGAAGTTAAAAAGCAAAAATCAGAAGTTGTTATTCAAAATATTGTGAAACATGATAAAGAAAGTATTCAAAAATCTTCTGCTCCTTCCATAGAAAAAAGAGCTCAGGTAAAACAGCCTGTACGTGAGCAACTGAAGGCGGAACCTAAACCGAAAAAAGAAGTAACTGTGAATTCTACCCAGGAACTATTAAATAAAGTGAAAAAGGTAAAAGAAACCATTGATACCAATCCACTTATGAAAATAGAAAAGACAAAAATGAACACTGATGAAAGTAAAAAAGAGGATAAACCTAAAGCTCAAGAAGTTGGGGCATCTCGGTTTTCGGGTGAACCAGCTAGGCGTGACTTTGATCGAAGATCCATCTTCTCAGGATGGCCGAACCGAAATAACTCACAAAAACGAATTTAATCACACCCCCAATATAATGGCAGCAAATGACTATCCGTAAACCTAAATTCTCTATTCCTGTGCCAATTACTATCCATCATAAATTTTACAATAAAGAGCTGGGCATTCCTTATTAATATCCAGTTTATGTGCACCCGCTCTTTTTGTAGAATCATTTTACTAGAAAGGATGTGATTTAAATGAAATTAAAAGACCATGTTGGTACCTATATAAAACTAGAAATCTCCGGTAATAAGCCTATAAGCGGAATCTTAATCGATATTGGCAGTGATTTGTGGGTTATTTACGATGGATATGATTATTTATACGTTCCTACCGTTCATATACAAAATTGGAAGTTTCCTAAAAAAGAAGAAATTGATGAAATAATTACTCTATCAGATGATCAATCCCCTATTTTTAACCCTAATGAGGAAATTTCACTACGAAAAACACTAACGGCTGCAAAGGGTATTTTCACGGAAATAGTTGTAACTAGTAAACAAGCTATACATGGTTACATTATAAGTATTATGAATAATTATTTTGTATTTTACTCCCCTATTTACAAAACAATGTTTATATCCCTTAACCACTTAAAATGGTTAATTCCTTATACCGATAACCAGCGTCCCTATGGTTTAAGCAATGCAAATTTACCAGTAAACCCCTCTAACATAACATTCGCACGATCATTTGAAGTCCAGATTGAAAAATTGATTGGGACATTAATTGTATTTAATATCGGGGAAAATGAGAATGGTATGGGGAAAGTAATGGGAATAAAAAATAACTTCGTAGAATTGCTAACGGCTAAAGGTGATCCTGTCTATTTAAATCTTCAACATATTAAAACCGTTCATATGACATAAAAGATGAGGATAGCCTCTGTTCGGTAACAATGACCAATTCGCTCTATATAACTTTTACAGAGTGTCCTAAGGGCGGCACTCTTTTATTTATTATCCCCCCTGTTCATATAAACAAATATAAAAACCTACATATATGCTAAACTTTCCTGCATACATTTTAAGTAAGACCATTTTGAACATCAGGGGGATTCCATGGACATCTATGTGAGACAAGGTGATTCTTTATGGTATTACAGCCAACTGTACCGAATAAATATTCGACTGATTATTGATTCTAACCGGGATATTCAACCCAGTCAGCTTGCAGCTGGACAGCGCATTCGAATTCCTGGATTTGTTGGGCAGAATTACCAGATTCGACGCGGGGATTCTTTTTGGAGTATTGCGCAAAATCGTAGTTTGTCACTAGATGCACTGCTGCTTGCCAACCCTAATGTAAATCCGAATCGTCTAGTAGTCGGGCAAAGTATTAAGGTTCCACTTAGGATTACGTGGAGACTTGTTCAAGGAAAGCAGCATTATGATTTTAGCCGTATGATGAGCGATATCGCACGTTTGCAAAACGTTTATCCATTTCTCCGGGTAACAAATACAGGAAATTCAGTGCTAGGCAATCGGATTCCTGAAGTTCTAATAGGTAATGGTAGTAAAAGAGTTCATTATAATGCTTCTTTTCATGCGAATGAATGGATAACTACCCCTATCTTAATGACTTTTCTAAATGATTATTGTTTATCGCTTACGAATGGAAGTTCCATACGTGGTCTATCGACTTTTCCATTATACAGGCAAAGTATGCTGTCTCTTGTTCCGATGGTTAACCCAGACGGAGTTAGTCTTGTAATGAATGGTCCGCCAGAAAATGAAACGTGGAGAAATAGAGTCATCGAACTTAATCGTGGAAGTACAGATTTTTCTGGTTGGAAAGCAAATATTAGAGGGGTTGACCTAAATGACCAGTTCCCTGCTCGCTGGGAATTGGAGAAAGCTAGGAATCCTACTCAACCTGGACCACGGGATTATGTTGGGGAACGGCCGTTATCGGAGCCAGAAGCCATTGCGATGGCAGATTTGACTAGAAGACGTGACTTTGCTCGGGTTCTAGCCTTTCATACTCAGGGTGAGGTCATCTACTGGGGATTTGAAAATTTGGAGCCACCAGAATCTGAGGTGCTTGTTAACGAGTTTGCGAGAGTCAGTGGTTATCAGCCTGTTAAAACCATAGAAAGTTATGCTGGGTATAAGGATTGGTTTATTCAAGACTGGCGCCGGCCCGGATTTACGGTTGAGCTTGGAAAAGGTACCAATCCCCTCCCACTGACCCAATTTGACGAAATTTATGAAGAGACACTGGGAATCTTTTTGGCTGGACTATATATGTGATGACCTATTTCACCTTTTTGAAATAGGTTTTTTTGATAAGGTTTTTCCGATATCCGTGAGTATTTTTGATATGCGAGAGTAATTCCCTGTTATCCGCCGGTTTTTCTAGCTGCGAGATAGCAATTATCTTTTTTGTAAATATGATTTATACTGTCTACATGGTCGTGTAACAAGGGATAGGTGAAAATATGGAAGCAATCATTTTGTTTGATGGAATATGTAACCTCTGTAATAGCAGTGTGCAGTTCATTATCAAGAGAGATCCAACGGGGTATTTCAAGTTTGCTTCACTCCAAAGTGAGGTTGGACAGCGGTTATTAAAGCAATATGAGGTTAGTAAACAGATTGACAGCCTCATAGTTATTGAAAAGCAAAAGGTATATATCAAATCAAGTGCAGCATTACAGATAAGCAGAAAATTAAATGGATTTTGGAGGTACATTTCGATACTAAGGATCCTCCCTCCTTTATTTAGAGATTTTCTTTATGACCTGGTAGCAAAAAATCGTTATAACTGGTTTGGCAAAAGGGAAAGCTGCATGCTGCCCACTGCAGAAATGAAAAAACGGTTCTTAGATTAAGAAAAAATTTACCAAAAATGGACATGTTCACTACATGCCTGTACTAGGAGGTGCATATATTAAAGTAACCCATGATACAATACCTCCTTTAGAAAGTGGCCCCACCACTTTCTTTTTTTTTTGCAAACAAAAAAGCACTTAGAAAAGTGCTTTGAATTAAGACTTTTGATAATTCAATTCCCAAATAATACCGAACTGATCTTGAACTCTCCCATATTTCGCACCCCAAAATGTATCCTCCAGCTCCATAAGTGTCTTTCCGTTTTTTCTTAGAGAGTCATACAAATGTTGAATTTCCTCTTCACTTTCAGGCTCGAGCGTAAGTGTAATATTGTTCCCTACAACAACCGACTGACCTGGGAAGGTATCTGAAAACATAAGCGAAATGACACCTTTACTTAGCTTTGCATGCATGACACGATTATCTGCTTCTGGCGGAGTAGGATAGTCAGCTTCACCGAATGTTTGAAGAGCGATAATTTCAGCTCCTAATACATCTTTATAAAACTCCAAAGCTTGTTTTGCGTTCCCATCAAACGATAAATATGGTGTAATCTGCCCCTTCATACTAAACACTCCCTTATATCAATTAAGCAACCAATATATTATTTTTTCATAAAATCCAGCTTTTATTCAAAAATCTCAAAAAAAAGTACCTTTGACAGATGTCAAAGGCAAAAGTGAGCTTAGTGGTCAAGGCTAAGCTCTAGTTTTAGGAGGTCTAAACTCAGAAGAATTTAAACAAGTTCATTATATCATTTTCCGAAAATTCTTTCAACAGTTTAAAGCGTTAAAGTTGAAAAGTTATGAACTTGTAGTAATACCTCCTATAATAAGTAAATCTTTAGTAAGGGTCAACCCTCAAAATTTTTAAGCAAAAAAATTTATTGACACTCTTGTATATACAAGTTAGAATGTAAACGTAACCAATAAACTTGTATATACAGGTTGAACTGACGGGTTGAAAACGTACACATTAATCTGTAAAAACAAGGAAATAGTACACTATATAAAGAATTGGAGACTTCCAATTCAATCAGGGGGAATAAATAATGACGAAGTTCACTGAGTCAGCGAAAGAACTGCTCGAACACGTTGGGGGTAAGGAAAACATTGCGGCTGTAACCCATTGTGTTACGAGAATGCGCTTTGTTTTAAATGATCCTAGCAAAGCGGATGTAACAAAAATTGAAGCTCTTAAACCTGTAAAAGGTACTTTTACTCAAGCAGGACAATTCCAGGTAATCATCGGAAACGATGTATCTACCTTCTATAATGATTTTGTTAAAGTAGCTGGGGTTAGCGAAACAACAAAAGAAGAAGCAAAAGTTGCAGCAAAGCAAAATATGAATTGGCTGCAACGAATGATTGCCCATCTTGCAGATATCTTTACACCGTTAATTCCTGCACTCGTTGTTGGTGGTTTAATCCTTGGATTTAGAAACGTAATCGGTGATATTAAATTACTTGAAGATGGAACGAAGTCTATCGTTGAAGTTTCTCAATTCTGGGCTGGTGTTCACGCCTTCCTATGGTTAATAGGTGAAGCAGTGTTTCACTTCCTGCCAGTCGGTATTACATGGTCCATCGCTAGAAAAATGGGTGCAACACCAATCCTTGGTATTGTCCTTGGTATTACGTTAGTATCTCCTCAATTACTAAATGCTTATGGTGTTGCAGGAGCGGAAGAAATTCCAACTTGGGATTTTGGCTTTGCTCAAATTGAAATGATTGGTTATCAAGCTCAAGTAATCCCTGCTATTTTAGCTGGATTTGTACTCTCTTTCTTAGAATTAAGACTTAGAAAAATTGTTCCAAATTCAATCTCTATGATTGTCGTTCCATTCTTAGCGTTAATTCCAACTGTATTAATTGCACATACCGTTTTAGGACCTATCGGTTGGACAATTGGTTCTTGGATTTCTGATGTTGTATATACAAGCTTAACTTCTGCATTTGGCTGGTTATTTGCTGCGATCTTTGGTTTTGCTTATGCACCACTTGTTATCACAGGTTTACACCATATGACAAATGCAATTGATCTACAATTAATGTCAGAGCTTGGCGGAACTAACCTTTGGCCAATGATTGCCTTATCAAATATAGCTCAAGGTTCTGCCGTTCTTGCGATGATCTACATTAATCGTAAAAATGAAGAAGAAAAACAAGTATCTATTCCAGCAGCGATCTCTTGTTACCTTGGTGTTACAGAGCCAGCGATGTTCGGTATTAACTTAAAATATGGCTTCCCATTCCTTGCTGCTATGATTGGTTCTCTAGTAGCAGCGGTCATTTCTGTAGGTAGTGACGTAATGGCTAACTCTATCGGTGTCGGCGGACTTCCAGGATTCCTTTCCATCCAGCCGCAGCACATGATGATGTTCGCAGTAGCAATGTTGGTTGCGATTGTGGTGCCATTCCTTCTAACCATTATTTTTGCAAAAACAGGTATGAACAAATTTTCGTTTAAAAAGTAAAACTCCAATAAGGAAAGCGTAAGCGCCCTGTTCAGCGGCGTATGGCCTGGAGCGCTCCAACTGAGATAAAGGAAACACGAAGAGCCGAAGGTGATTCGATGTTGACTTATCGTAGGGCGGAGAGCGAAGGACATTAGCCGCTAGGGCCGCTTGCGCTAGACAATTTAGGAGGGAGACCATCTCCCTCCTTTTCATTACTAGAGACACAAAAAATATAGGCAGGTGTATATCATGTCAACATCATGGTGGAAAAAAGCAGTAGTTTATCAAATTTATCCAAAAAGTTTTTATGATACGACCGGTAATGGAACCGGCGATATCCAAGGAATTATCGAAAAGCTCGACTACTTAAAGGAGCTTGGTGTAGAGGTTCTTTGGCTGACTCCGATTTATAAATCCCCCCAACGAGATAATGGTTATGATATAAGCGACTATTACAACATTCAAGAAGAATACGGTACGATGGATGACTTCGACCAGCTTCTTGCAGAAGCACACAAGCGCGGAATCAAAATCATTATGGATATTGTCATCAACCATACATCCACTGAACATGAGTGGTTCAAACAAGCAAAATCCTCAAAAGACAATCCATACCGCGACTTTTATATATGGAAAGATGGGAAAGACGGCCTCCCTCCTACCAACTGGGAATCAAAATTTGGCGGCTCAGCTTGGCAATGGGATGAAACAACAGGTCAATACTACCTCCATTTATTTGATGTTACCCAGGCAGATTTAAACTGGGAAAATCCAAAAGTCCGAGTAGCATTATATAAAATGATGCACTTTTGGCTGAAAAAAGGTGTCGATGGCTTCAGACTAGACGTGATCAATTTGATATCCAAAAATCAACAGTTCCCTGAGGATGACAGTGACGGACGTAAATTTTATACAGATGGACCAAGAATCCATGAGTTCCTCCATGAGATGAACCAAGAAGTATTTTCAAAATATGACATCATGACAGTAGGCGAAATGTCTTCTACATCCATCGATAATTGCATTCGCTACACAAATCCACGTGAAGAAGAGCTCAATATGACGTTCAGCTTCCATCATTTAAAAGTGGATTATCCAAATGGAGACAAATGGACCAAAGCCGACTTTGATTTCCAGGCTTTGAAAGACATATTGTCGAAGTGGCAGGTTGAAATGAATAAAGGCGGCGGCTGGAATGCTCTCTTCTGGTGCAATCATGATCAGCCGCGTGTGGTCTCAAGGTTCGGTGATGATCAGCAGTATCACAAAGAATCGGCAAAAATGCTCGCGACGACCATCCATATGATGCAAGGAACCCCTTATATTTACCAGGGTGAAGAATTCGGAATGACGAATCCGAATTTTGACAATATTGAGGATTACCGTGATGTCGAGGCACTAAATATCTTTGAAATTAAGAAAGGCGAAGGTTTGGCAGAACAAGAGATAATTGAGATTTTAAAACAAAAATCTCGTGATAATTCCCGAACTCCAGTCCAATGGAATGCAGGCGTTCATGCCGGATTTACAACTGGTACTCCTTGGATTCATACAGCTGCTAACTACAAGGAAATTAATGCAGAAAATGCAATGAAAGATTCCGACTCTGTATTTTATCATTATCAAGAACTCATCCGGTTACGGAAAGAATATGATGTGATCACGAACGGGGATTACGAATTGATTTCCGAAGACCATGAATCGATCTTCGCTTTTGTACGCAAAACTGAAAATGAAACGCTGTTGGTTATTAATAATTTTTATGGAAAAGACACGACTTACTCTCTCCCTGTGAAGTTAGACATTGATGGTGAATCAAATGGTGTGTTACTCTCAAATTATGAGGACTCAGCACCACTTGCCAAAGAAATACAGTTACGACCTTATGAGTCCATTGTTTATCATTTGAAAAAATAATGGGAGATTTTTATGACAAATAAGTATCAAATTATCTTTAATACGATTGTGGACCAGATAAAAAGCGGGGAAATCCCGCCGAATTCCCTTCTCCCCTCTGAAAATGAATTGAAGGAACAATACGATACTTCAAGAGAAACGATTAGAAAAGCCTTAAACCTGCTTGCTCAAAATGGCTATATCCAAAAAGTAAGAGGCAAAGGTTCGATTGTCATTGATATCAATAAGTTCGATTTTCCTGTTTCTGGCCTGGTTAGCTTTAAAGAACTAGCTGATAAAATGGAAAAAAAGCCAAGGACGATTGTTAATGAGTTATCGTTAATTATCAAACCGGATGCCTATATTAAGCAGCAGCTTCAGCTTTCAGGAAAGGACCAAGTGTGGAAAATCGTTAGAACACGGGAAATTGGCGGTAAGAAAATCATTCTTGATAAAGATTATCTTGCTGCCAAATACGTCCCTTCAATAACAGAGGAAATTTGTGCAAACTCGATTTATGCCTACCTTGAAAATGACTTAAACCTGAAGATTAGCTTTGCAAAGAAGGAAATTGTCGTAGAAGAGCCCACTTTAGAAGATCGTTCATTTTTAGACTTAGAGGGTTTTCATAATATTGTCGTCATCAAAAACTATGTATATTTAGAGGATGCAAGCCTTTTTCAATATACCGAATCCCGGCACCGTCCAGACAAATTCAGATTTGTTGACTTTGCCCGTAGAACACAGTAAAAACCTCAATTCATCTTGAGGTTTTTCTTTTTGCTTCCCTTCAACTCGAAAAATGCTTGATAAAGGGCATCAAAAAGTGTCTTTGGTTCCCTACTGAGTGAGAAAAGCTGATAAGTGGGAATCAAAAGTTGTTTTTAAATCGCTTCTAAGTAAAAAAACTAGTTTGAGGGAATCAAAAGGTACCTTACTCCTTTCTATTCCTTAGCTCAGCCACAATAAAGAGGTCTTTATAAAATTTCTCTAGTCTCTCAATCTTCAATCCTTGAGATGTAAATGCCTTTATTGTTTCTCTATTTAGACAGCAGCCATCACAGATTCTTTTCCACAGAGGTGTTAGACCTTCCTGCATGCTGCTAAGCACGGTATTTTCCATCTTGACGTGTTCAAATAATAGTATTTTTCCGTTGGGTTTACATACCCTTTTTAACTCTTTAATAGCCTCTTCGACATTCGGTATCGTACAAAAAACAAGTGTTGCAACGACTGTATCAAATGTTTCATCTTCAAACGGAAGCCTCTCCGCGCTCGTATTAACCACTTCAATTGGTACCACTGCTAATTTAAGCTTAGTCAGTGATTGCTCAATCATTTGCTGACTCGGTTCAATAGCGACGACATGATCAACATTTCTATACAAAGGAAAATTAACTCCAGTCCCTGAACCAAGTTCAAGCACCTTCCCTGTCGTGCTTTTAAGCAGGTCTTTGCGCACCCTTTTAAACTTCCTCCGTTCCAAAGGACCCATAAAAAAATCATACCATTTTGGAAATGTGCTGCTCAATAACTTCAACTCCTAATCTCGTGCTCGTGTATCTTCTATTATTATCACTTCTTCTGCCTTAACATCTAGTGGTAACGTGAAAAAAATCATAAATTGTTATTCTCAGATAATCAACCAATCCTTTTCTGCCTTTTGAACATATTTTATTAATAAAAGAATATGGAGGAGGTGTTTAAATGAAAGATCACCAAACAGTTATATCCATTTTCGGAAGTGCTGGCGGGGTCGCAAAATCTATTCTTTCCATTTTAAATCATTCAGCAAGTGATACTAAAGATCCCAAAACTGAAGGATTGCTTTTAGACCGTATGAGAGAATTTCAGGATGAGTAAGATCTTGGAGAAAATCTCCAAGCTTTCCTTATGGCTATTTTGTAATAAAATGAGAATGTTTACCTTCAAGCAGCATGTATAATAAAGAGTGAACGTTTAAGCTTGGGAGGGAAACAGAAGTGGAAAATATAGTAAAGGATTTTCTGGCGATTCCAACTACCTGTATATCAGACGCAATGGATGGTTTAAATAATTTGCATCCTTCGATTAAACCTCTAATGGAAAATTACAAGCTTGCTGGGCGAGCTTGCACAGTGAAAATTCCTGTTGGTGAAAATCTCTCAGTCCTGAAAGCTATCCGTGAAGCAAATCCAGGGGATATCGTAGTAGTCGACGCAAAAGGTGACCGATACAGGGCTATTGCCGGTGATTTTGTTATAGGTATGGCACAAACATTGGGGATTGGTGGTCTTGTGGTCGATGGCGTGATACGTGATATTGTCGGGGTTAAAGCATTGAATTTTCCAGTTTTTTCACGAGGAACGACAGTGGCAGCAAGTGGTAAAGCAGGAGTTGGTGAAGTGAATGTCCCAATTTCATGTGGCGGTGTTCCAGTAAACCCTGGGGATATCATAGTCGGAGACGCCGACGGAGTGGTAGTCATTCCTAAAGCAACAGAACAAAGAATTTTAGTTTTATCTTTAGAAAAAATGAAAAAAGACGAACTTAGAGAAGCAAGTATTTCTGGTAATCCTGAAGCCATACGGAAACATCTCGATCAATTATTCTCATAATAAGACTTATTTTTTAAACACCATAAACAGCCTGCCAAACCAAAGAAACAATCTCCCCGTCCAGCGAATGACACCATGGAAAAGAACTTCTACAATGAAACTAACCATTATTTCAAATAATAGGTGCATAGGAATACCATCCAATAAAGTGTGTTGACTCTATTTTGTACAATTTTAACTTCTTTATGTGAATTCAAAAGTATTGGTTCTGTTTCGAACCAATACCTTTATATAGTAATCTATTTATTTTTGATCCCATAAATAGTCTACTACTGCTTGGTACTCTGCTGCTGATAAAGAACCAGGAGCACTTTGCGGCATATTTTTTTCAACAAACCCTAAGAGATCCTCTTTTGTTTTAAAATCTGCATGAATTTTGGCACCATCAAGCTTTGCTTGACCACCTGTAATGTCACCAGAACTGTGGCATGTGATGCAGCTCTTTTGGAAAACTTCATTTCCTGGTAGAGATGTTGATGTTGAATCTCCTGTAGTATCAGAATCCTCGTTCCCGCTAGAATCTTCACTGCCAGCTGTTTCTTCTGTTGCCAGTTCATCACTAGCAGTCTGTTCATCATTTCCGCAAGCAGCCAGTAGTGCTAGCAGTAACATAAAAAATACAATACTTAAAATCTTCTTCAACTTTAACACCTCTATTCTATTTTTTATGGCATCGCCCATAATATTGGAGTCTTAATTCCTATGTAGGGAACCCTTGACACATGGGCAAATCCTACCTTCATCGTATTTTCAGATTTCCGTAAATATACCTAGGCAATTGTCGCAGTAAATCAGAAAATTTTTTGAGTAGGTTTGACCCTTTCTCCTATGTCAAAAATAGCCGATTTTAAAATATTTGTAGAAGGTTAATCGTACTAATACCCTATTTATGCTAATACAATAGAATATACGTTCGATGAGGAGGAGAGGATCTTGGTTAAACAGAATGATTCCTTCATTACAGATGAGATGTTGATTAAATATTATGAGCTTAATAAGAAGAAAAAGGAAATTGAGTTGGAAATGAATCAATTAAAGGACCTGTTTCAGGACTATTTTAATAAACTTGTCGGTCCCACTAATAAGGCCGAAATCACGATAAATGGTTACAAACTTCAACGGCAAATCAGGAAAATTGAAAGATATAATGAAGACGTTACAGTCAAAAGATTAGAAGAACTACAAATGAACGATCTAGTTCAGGTTGTAAAAAAGCCAGATGACGTAAAAATTAAATCGGCACTCCAACTGGGGTTATTAAGTGAAAGCAATCTAGAAGGCTGCATCGTTACCTCCTACTCCCCTGCTATTTCTGTTAAAACGTTAACACCAAGATGATCGAAAAAGTCATTAGACAATGATACTGTCTAATGGCTTTTCTTTTTTAACCCGAACTTTTCCCAAAATCTTCTTTTAAACTTGTTCAATTTCTGATAAATTAATAGAATGGTTTAGTTGGGAGGGGATATCTTTGACCACACTTGGTGCTTCTTTGTCGTATCCACGGACAAAAGGAATTTTATTAGTATTAATCGCGGCAACATCATGGGGTGTCTCGGGAACAGTCGCCCAGTACCTATTTCATCAGCAAGGCTTCAGCACTAACTGGCTGGTAGTAATACGACTACTTTTGGCCGGTTTGGGTTTATTACTATTTGCTCATATAGTTGGGAAACAAAATATATGGAGTATTTGGAAAAATAAGCAGGACATTTTACAGCTTATTTTGTTTGGAATTATCGGTATGCTCGGTGTTCAATATACTTTTTTTATGGCCATAGAGCAAGGAAATGCTGCCACTGCTACCGTTTTGCAATACTTGGCACCGGTTCTTATCGCCTTATATTTTTGCTTCCGTACCAAGTCATTACCTGTGAAACATGAGGTGATTGCCATTGTGTTTGCACTAGGCGGCACATTCCTGCTTGTCACAAAAGGTAATATCCAGTCGCTATCGATATCTGGCTCTGCCTTTGGCTGGGGGATACTATCTGCATTTGCTCTTGCGTTTTATACTCTTTACCCGGTAAAACTGCTCACAAAATGGGGAACAACGTTAACAGTTGGCTGGGGCATGATGATTGGAGGTATTGGTTTGAGCTTCTTCCACCCTCCATGGAAATTTGAAGGTCACTGGTCACCCGCTTCTTTTATGGCAGTTGCATTTGTCGTTATTGTTGGTACATTACTCGCATTTCTATGCTTTATGGAAAGCTTAAAATACATAAAAGCTTCTGAAGCGAGCCTTCTAGCTTGTATTGAACCCCTCTCTGCCGCATTTCTTGCCGTATCCTGGCTGCATGTTTCCTTTAGTCCAATTGAATGGTTTGGAGCACTTTCTATTATTGCAACTATTTTTATACTTTCCGTAGTCAAACGGTAACAAGAAAAGCCATCTAAAAAAACAGATGGCTTTTCTCTATGATTATTTTACTCTTGCAAAACCGAATCCTGAAGCATAGTCATCTCCAGTTGTTGCTCCATACCCGCCTTTAATGTCGTACAGTTTGGCTCTTCTTTGTAACTCGGAACGAAGCTGAGCGTTAGTCCAAGACAAATTAGATGACCAAATTTTTGCTGCTAAGCCTGATACATGCGGAGTTGCCATGGAAGTTCCACTGATTGTATTGTAATTTCCATCATACCAGGTTGATTCAATTGCAGCACCTGGTGCAGATATTTCTACATCTCTTTCTTGGATCACGTAATCACCATCTGTTAAAGGATTACCGCGGGAGGAGAAATCGGCAACGCGGTAGGTGCCATTTTGCTGAACATTTTCTAAGGCTGCTACCGCAACGGCATTCTTTAACGCACCTGGATATCCAATCGTATTGGCCGCATATCCTGAGTTACCTGCTGCAGCAACAACTAAAATTCCCTTGCTATAGGCATAATCTACAGCATTAGCGATCATCGTATCTTTTCCGCTTGAGCCGAGTGACATTGAAAGGACTACTTTTGAACCTGTACTTACTGCTTCATCCGCTACATGACGAATGGCACCTGCAATATCATCGGAATATCCTGATCCACTGTCCGTTAATACCTTATATGCCCAAAGTTTCGCCTGAGGTGCTACACCATAAATCCCTAAACCATCTGAGGCCCCGTGTGCCAATACAGTTCCAGCGACGTGTGTACCATGTCCGTTACGATCTGTACATGAATTATTAACTATAGGTGAAGATGATTGAGTGAAGTCTTTACATTGTTCTGCACTACCCACTAAATCGTAATGATTGATATACGTACCAGTATCTAGAACAGCAACTTTAATCCCCGCGCCGCCTGATGTAACGGTTATATTTGGATCATTGTATATGGCTTGCATTCCCCATGGTGTTCGGTCACTTGGAAGAGACGTGATAGCTGTAGTTCCGATTTTGTCTTTTGAAGCATTTTCTATGCGATCCAATTGTACTTCTGAAACCTTTTCAATGGTTAAATTTTTATTATTTAGTAAAGCTTGATATTGTTTGGAATTGACAGTGGTTGTATATCCTTCATCTCCAAAATCCCATCGTACTCCAGTAGTTTGCTTTGCTTTTGCTTTTTCAGAACTTGGTCCTTTGATAAAGACCCGGTAAGTTTCTTTTGATTCTGTGCCCTCGCCATAAGCGGCTGAGGCAAACAACGAAACCCCCATGGTTATTGCTAGTAATGCTGAGGCAATTCTTTTTTTCTTTTTCATCTTATTTCCCCTCTCTTGCTTTTTTTTTATGTACAGCCTTTCATACGGCTGTAATATTGAGTTTATTTATAAATTTCTAATTAATCAATATATTGTTCGCGTGGAAAAGTTGGGAAATAAATTGGGGTAATTGCTTCATACTTTATTCCCGTAAGATACAAAAAAGACCTCCAATTTATTGAAGGTCTCTTCCAAATTTTCGTTTTTATTCCTTTAAATCTTCAATGGAATCAATGTCCATATAGGCTGGAACCACTAGTCCTAGTTTTGTACCTTTAAGGTTTTCACCCAAGTCCTCGAACTGGCCCTCATATTTGTCGTAGTAATCTGCATGCGTTGATGGCATCCATCCTGCAACATGAGCGTCTAAGCTTCCATCAGCTACCCCAGTCCACATTGGTCCAGCTTCTACCTGAGTAAGTGTTACGTCATAGCCTAAATCGGTTAGTACTTTTCCAATGATATTTGTACTAGCAATTTCACTATCCCACGCAACGTAACCTAGTTTGATTTTATCGCTAGAAACTTTCTCTACCCCATTTGTCCATTCTGCAACTTTATCTGCATTTTCTTCTACCCACTTAGCGGCTGCAACTTCAGGATCCTCTCCATTTACGATACTATTCATAACATCATTCATATCATCCGGTGTCCAAGTGAACTGATCAAGGACTTGGTATGCACCTGGCAGATCATCCTTTAGGCCATTTCTAGCTATACTATGAATGTTTTCATCTTCACCAAAAACCCCTTTTGGATCTTCTAGATATTTTAGATCGAATGAAGCGAATTTCCAATGTGGAGTCCATCCAGTGACAATAATAGGTTCCTCTTTTTCATAAGCCTTTTTTAATGCTGCAGTCATGGCAGCACTGGATCCTTCGACAAGGGTCCAATCCTTTAAGGCATATTCCTCAACAACCTTAGCAGAAGCCTTCATTAGACCAGCACCTGGGTCAATTCCAATAATCTCATAATCTACCTGTTCTCCCACTGTTCCTGCCTCATTACTTGTTTTGTCTGAGCCACAAGCTGCAAGACCTACTGTTAGTAAAGCTGCCGATACTGTTACCATCCATTTTTTCTTCATTATTAAACAGTTCCCCCTTGTTTTTTGTTTTTTCCGATATTTTGAGTAATACGATCAAGAATAATCGCAATCACGACTATGGAAAGACCTGCTTCAAACCCTCTGCCAATCTGAATTTGTGTCACTGCCCGGTACACGTCCGCACCGAGACCTGGCGCCCCAACCATTGAAGCGATAACCACCATTGATAACGCGAGCATAATACTTTGATTGATCCCCGCCATAATCGTTGGCATTGCTAATGGTAATTGAACCTTTAATAATCTTTGACTAGTTGTTGAACCAAATGCTTCTGTTGCTTCAATAATATCCGTCGGTACTTGTTGAATACCTAAGATGGTTAAACGAATGGTCGGCGGCATTGCAAAAATGACGGATGCCACGACTCCTGGGACTACACCGATATTAAAAAAGAAAATCGCAGGAATTAAGTAGACAAAGGCAGGCATGGTTTGCATAAAGTCAAGCACTGGTACCACAACATTCTTTACCATTTGATTTTGTGAAGCCCAAATACCCAAAGGAATCCCTAATAAAATGGAGATAAAAACAGCCGTTAACACAAGTGCAAGTGTCTCAAGCATTGGCTCCCAGTAACCAAGGTTATCTACTAAAAATAAACCAATTAATGTAAATAGACCAATGCCTTTATTCGATACCTTCCACGCAATGAGCGTTAAGAGAATGATAAATACATAGGATGGTATAAACCCAAATCCAGCCACCATTCCTTCTACTACTGACTCTAAAATGGTGGTGACTCCATCAAAAGCTACTTCTAAGTTTGTCGTCAGCCAATTCACAAAATCATCTACCCAAACAGCTATTGGGAGTTTCGGGAGCCATTGTTCCATGTTATTTTGACCTCCTTGCCTGATTGACCTGCCGCTGCTTCAGATTTTGCAGTATGTATTTGGTTAATCTCCTGATTGTTCCCTGCCAGGGCGCCAATGACTGCTCCTCTGACAAGAATCCCTTTTAGTCTGTTGTTTTCATCTACGACCGCAACGGGTATGGAGGCTGTTGAGACCTTATCAAATAAATCTGTAAGTAACGTCTCCGGTGAAACAGTCCTTACTTCCTCTTTTAAAATATCCGTTAGACCCTGTCGGCTATCGATTGCCTGATTTGCCTCAGAGGCAGTTATTGCCCCAAGCAAGGTTTTCTTCTTATCAACGACATAAATACTTGAAATCCCTAGGTCTCTCATGATTTGTAGTGCAACCCGCGGACCTTTTTCAATTGAAACCGTTTCAGCGCGTTTCATGACATGACCAGCAGTCAAGACTTTGGATAAGTCGACATCTTCTACGAATCTCTCAACATAGTCGTTTGACGGGTTCATTAATATCTCTTCAGGCGTTCCGATTTGGACGATGACACCATCCTTCATTAAGGCAATACGGTCGCCAATTCTTAATGCCTCATCCAAGTCATGTGTAATGAACACAATGGTTTTTTTCATCGTTGATTGCAAATCCAAAAGTTCATCCTGCATATCTTTTCGAATTAACGGATCTAACGCACTGAAGGCTTCGTCCATTAATAAAATGTCTGAATCATTTGCTAATGCTCTCGCTAATCC
>JAPSKD010000337.1 GCA_031177865.1 Bacillus sp. (in: firmicutes)
AGGGAGTAAAATGCTTCTTTCGGATAATCTTCATATACCGCATTCAACTGATTTTCTGCCCCTTCGGCATTTCCGTTTTTCAGGTAATCGATTATAGCACCGCGGAATCGGTAATTCATAACGGAATCATATAAGTCGCCAAGGAAATATTCAGAAGCATCATCCCAGATTTCACCTAGAATCAGCGGTTCATCTTTCTTTCCGGTCTTAAGCTCATTACGGAATTCGCGCCAAAATTCTGGATCGACCTCGTTCGCAACATCTAAACGCCAGCCTGTTGCACCCCGATCCAACCACGATTTGGCAACAGAATCTTCATCATACATCATGTAGTTAGCAAACTGCTTATTATTTAACTCTGATGGATAGTCCACCACTTCTCCAGGAATCGATTTGATTTCTGGCAATGAATCAAAGCCCCACCATGCCTGGTATTTATAAACACCATCAACCTTCACATTTTCAATGTTAAACCAGTTGTGGAAACCGTATGGGCTAAAGGTTTGTCCTTCTGCCTTTAATTTTTCTACCACTTGTTTCTTTGCCTCTTCCTCTGTAACCCCTTGATTGACAAGGTCATAAATCGCTGACCAGTATTCATAAGCACCAACCGTTTCATATTTTCCATAACGGTCAAAATAGATGGAATCGTCACCGACATGGTTAAACACGCCATCTAAAATTAAATGCATTTTCCGTTTCTTTAATTCTTTTGTGAAAGCCTCAAATTCTTTTGGCGAACCAAACATTGGATCGATTTCCTTGTAGTCTGTCGCATCGTACTTATGGTTCGATGATGCATAAGCGATTGGGTTTAGATAAAGTGTGTTGACCCCTAAAGATTGAATGTAATCGAGTTTCTTTTGAACTCCAGCAATGTCACCACCGAAGAAATCGTTGGACCAAATTTCATCTCCAGTATAGCCTTCGGAATTAGCTTCACGAGGGTTGTCCGGAAGTTCGCTCCATTCTTGATGTTCAATTGGCTCATCACCGCGTGCTGTATCTTTGGCATTATCATTTTTTTTATTTCCATTGAAAAAGCGATCCGGAAAAATCTGATACACGACCGCTTCCTTCATCCAATCTGGCGTTTTGTACGCTGGATCAAAAACCGTTAATTGAAATAGAGAGGCATTAGCATCAGATGTTGTCCCATTTCCGCCTTCATGAATGTCTTCACCGTATTCCTTCTGAGATTCTCCGTCACGTGCAATAAATTTATATCCATAAACGCCCTTTTCTTCCGGCTTTATATCAGCTTCCCAAAACTCTACTGGTGCAGCATTTAGCTCAACCCATCCGGCATATTCCATTTCCACCATGATGGTATTACCAGTGTTGTAGTTTTTTAGCTGAACCTTTGCAGCGGTTAAATCGCCTTTCTTCGCTTGGAGTCGAATCTTGACCGTATCCCCTGCCTTTACTGCCCCAAATGGTGACCTGTAAGCTAGATCCCAAGTGTCGTGAAACAGCTTATCTCCTTGGACATTGCCATCTGGCAAACCAGGATCATAATCGGTGTACACTTCCTTTGTATCATGGTTATAGAAGAATGTAACCACCGCGTCTTTTACTACATTCAGAACAAAGTTATTGGCTGGATACGCCGGAGCAGACCAGTTGTTCCCAAGAACAAGCTTAAATTCATGCTTTCCTTTCGGCACTTGTGCTGAATAGGTGTAAATGTTGTCGAGGTCTTCATCCTTTAAAATAGCAGTTGATTCACCTGGCGCCCATTCTCCACCAGCGTTCAGCTCAGGCTGGATATCTCCCACAATCCTTGGTTTCTGGTCGTCTGGCAGCTCTACAGGAACAGAAAGTTTGTGGGTAACATCATCATAAATAAACGTGACTTGTTTTTCCTGATCAAGAGACAACTTATAATTATCGCCGCCAGGAACCCCGTTTACTCCATAGTTTTCATCCCATGAACCATTAATCGCAATTTTATATTCATAGTTTCCTGCAGGAAGCGTGCCTGTCAGCTTGTACTTTCCATTTTCCTGAAGGGTCATTCTTGTTGAGGTATCAGCCGGATTCCATTCACCTGACCCGCCAAGTTCATCCTGTAGATTCCCTACTAGCGTAACCACACGTTCTGCCGCGTTTGATTCAATTGGATTAATAAATCCAAGAGCAATCGTTTGCGCAAATAAAACAAAAAGAGTTATGAAACTTATAATCTTTCTCGATTTACCCTTCATACATCCAACTCCCTTTTAAATTGTTTTCGAGCAAGCGTTTGCACAAATAATTGCAAACGCTTCCTTAGAATGTATTATCTCATTATCTGTATTTTCCGAAGAATAGGACATTTCTACTCATTAAGAGGTTTGGTTATGGGTCTTTATGCTTGTTTTTGGTAAAAATAAGCAATTCCAATTAAAAAAGCAAAAGCCCCTATTAAAATTAGGGGCTTTCGTGGATTTTACTTTTTTTTAGATGGCAGCATGATGATCTTTCAATTAATTTATGAGGAATGATGATGCGCTTTATTGGTTCGTTACTGTTTTTAATCTTTTGAATCAAGTTCTTTGATGCTTGATAGCCAAGATCAAATATATTGATATCAACAGATGTTAACGGGGGCTTCACCATTTCTGAAAGAAGTACGTTATTAAAGCTGACAATGGAGATATCCTCTGGAACGCTGATTCCTAACTCATCTAGTGTATTCAAGACACCTAAAGCCATAAAGTCGTCAACTACCACGAGGGCAGTAGGTGGATTTTCTAGTGACATGAGCTCTTTAACAGCCTCTTGACCACCTTCACGTAAAAATTCTTCATGAATAATATATTCATTTTTCAATTCAATACCAGCATTTCGTAATGCCCGTTCATAACCAAGTAACCGCTCTACCGTTACCACAAGCTCAAGACATCCACCGATAAAGGCAATTTGATGATGGCCCTGCATGATTAAATGTTCGGTAGCTTCTTGCATGGCACGAAAATTATCGTTATCAACATGGGTAATTTCTTCTACATTTTTATAAGGTTTACCAATAAGGACAAATGGAAAATTTCTTTTTAGTAAATAGGAGATAATTTTATCCTCCACCTTAGATTTCAGAAGAATCATCCCATCTACTCTTTTTCCCTGAACCATTTCAACCACTGCTTCAAGTGTTTCCTTCTCTGATTTTCCAGTTGTCATATGCAAAGCGTATTTTTTTTCATGAGCCCCTTCACTAATTCCTTGTAATACGGTTGGGAAAAAGGGATTCTGAAATACGACATCTCCTGAACTCGGCATGACAAGCCCAATGGTTTGTGTCGATTGACTCGCAAGACTTCTTGCATTTAAGTTTGGATGGTACCCGAGCTTTCCCATTGCTTCATTTACTTTACGCTTTGTTGCTTCACTTATTCTCGGACTATCAGCAATCACTCTTGAGACTGTTGACGGAGCAACATTCGCAAGCTTTGCAACATCCTTAATTGTAACCGCTATGTCTAACACCCCTCTCGTAGGGAGTTTTATGGAATTCTCATATACTATTATATAACGATAATGACCCAATCGGAAATTGTGAGACACTCTCCCGCAAAGAATTTGCCTTTTGTACCGCCTGCAGTTAAACCAGATACAAAATAACGCTGGAATGACAAGAAAAGAATCGCTATTGGAACAGCAATTAAAACGGCCCCTGCAGCAAAAGTGGTAGATTCAGCTCCGAACTGCTTGGCAACAAGTAGGCGAGGCAACTGTTGGGCTAATGCCCCGATGGAGTCGTTTTTTGGCCATTTAAAGATGAGGTAGACTATAAATCCTGTAAAACATTAGAAGAACTAAAGGCGAAAATAAATCATTATATGGTTTATTATAACAATTACCGTTATCAATGGAATTAAAAAAAGATGACCCCTATTCAATATGAGGCCACTGAAAAAGTGCTTAAGAAAAAGGCAGAATCCTCAAATTATTGAGGGATTCTGCCTTTTTTTACATTATAATTAAAGTATCGATTAAAAGTGGGTGGTTTACAGTGTTATCTAAACAACAATCAATGAAACTAAGTCCCTATATGGATCTCTATAACATCATTGTCCCAGAGACTAACATGTTACGTAGAATCAATGACCTCGTCAACTTTTCTTTTGTTTACGATGAACTCAAAGACAAGTATTGCTTGGATAATGGCAGGAAAGCAATTGATCCTATTTCCCTCGTCACTGATAGTAATGCCGTTATTATATGTTAACCAGTCACCGTCATTTATTTTATATTGTGTTGTAGCAACACCAGATAGATTATCTGTAGATCCAAGTGATAGTTTCAAATCCCTGTTATACCATCCATCTTTTACCGGGTTAATTGTTGTAACAGGTGATAAGGAAACCATTTTACATACCATAACCCGGCCGCTGCAATGATGATAAATAGAAAAGCAAGTGAAGCAGTTTTTTTTGGATTAGACTACAGTTGTAGGTATAGACAGAGATTTACTTAGTTGAGCAATTTGTATAACCTCCTAAAAGTGATAAATAGATAAAGGATTGGTTTTGATTTCATTCAAAACAATAGTCACTTAAGATTTAAAAAAATTTTGTAAAAAAACTTTAAATTGGCGGTTTTTTAAAATTTTCCTATTCTATTATGTTTGTTACACTACAACTTCTTATAAAAATTTAATGTATGTAAAGAAAAAATCCCTTTTAATCTGCACTAATTGTAATTCATTCCCCATCTGAATATATCCAATAATATAGAAACGCCGATTTCCTTTAAGAATGAAAGTCGGCGTTTCCTTATGCCCTTTGTTCTGGTTTAACTTGTTAATTTTCCTATGATTTATAAAGAATTGTATTTATCTAAATATTTCCTTTAATAAGATTTTCAATGTCTTCTCTCGTTATATCTCCACCAGAAATTCTGTTTATTTCTTTACCTTCTTTGAACAATAAGAAAGATGGTAATCCCATAACTCGATGATTAATACAAACTCTTCGATTTTCAACACTATTAAGTTTAACAACTTTGACTTTTTCACTATATGTTTCTGCTAATACTTCCACATCTGGCATTAAATTAAGGCAAGGTTGGCAACTTGGACCCCAAAAATCCACTACCACAGGCTGGTCCGCTAGAAGTACCTCAGTTTCAAAGTTATTTTTATTTACCTCAATCATTCTTTTTCCCCCCATCGTTTTTTTCGATAACAAATGACATCCCATCTGAGAGCGCAGTCATTTTCCCTAAAAATAAACTTCCTTTTCCTACAAACATGGCGTTCTCTATTTCATCCTTCATAATCATGTCTCTCGCATGGCCTAAAAAAGGTAT
>JAPSKD010000338.1 GCA_031177865.1 Bacillus sp. (in: firmicutes)
GTTTCTAAATTCCCTGCCAGAATCAAATGTGCCACGCTTGCATGGAAGGCAATGGAAAAAGGATTGAACGAAGAGGAACAACAATAGAACGAAATTGCGGTTGAGACGTCTAGCTTCAGCGCCTAGCCCCTTACAGTCGCTTCGGTCCTGACGATGAAGTCAAAAAAACGACTTCACCGTCAGACCCGCAAGCTGCTGCCCGGGGCTGGGCAAGGCGCTTCCGCTTTTCGAATGAAATGGAGGAATACGACGATGGCGAAGAAAATGCCGGAAATTGGTGATTATAAATACGGTTTTGCCGATAAGGACGTTTCCATATTCCGATCAAAACGTGGTCTAACAAGTGAAATTGTTAAAGAAATTTCAAAGCTTAAAAATGAACCACAATGGATGCTTGATTTCCGTTTAAAATCACTTGAGCATTTTTATAATATGCCAATGCCTCAATGGGGCGGAGATTTAGGCTCATTAAATTTTGACGAAATCACTTATTATGTAAAACCATCTGAGAAATCGGAAAAATCATGGGATGAGGTCCCTGAGGAAATTAAAGCAACGTTTGACAAACTTGGAATTCCGGAAGCAGAGCAAAAGTACCTTGCTGGTGTATCTGCCCAATATGAATCTGAAGTTGTTTATCATAACATGAAGGAAGAACTAGAAGATTTAGGTATCGTTTTTAAAGATACTGATTCTGCCTTAAGAGAAAATGAGGATATCTTCCGTGAGCACTGGGCAAAGGTTATTCCGCCAACGGATAACAAATTTTCTGCCTTGAATTCTGCAGTTTGGTCTGGCGGCTCGTTCATTTATGTACCACCTGGCGTTAAGGTTGATACTCCACTGCAGGCGTACTTCCGTATTAACTCTGAAAATATGGGACAATTTGAGCGTACGTTAATCATAGTAGATGAAGGCGCGCATGTTCATTATGTAGAAGGCTGTACAGCACCTGTTTATACAACAAACTCACTACACAGTGCGGTTGTTGAAATTATCATAAAAAAAGATGCTTATTGCCGTTACACAACGATTCAAAACTGGGCAAACAATGTATTTAACTTGGTTACAAAGCGTGCTGTTTGTGAAGCGAATGCAACAATGGAATGGATTGATGGTAACATCGGTTCTAAATTAACAATGAAATATCCAGCTGTTATTTTAAAAGGTGAAGGTGCACGTGGTATGACTTTATCGATTGCGATCGCAGGTAAAGGCCAGCACCAAGATGCGGGGGCGAAGATGATTCATTTAGCTCCAAACACTTCATCAACCATTGTTTCAAAATCGATTTCAAAGCATGGCGGTAAAGTTACTTATCGTGGTGTTGTTCACTTTGGACGTAAAGCTGATGGCGCTCGTGCAAATATTGAATGTGATACGTTGATTATGGATAATCAGTCAACTTCCGATACAATCCCTTACAACGAAATCCTAAACGATAACATTTCACTTGAGCACGAAGCAAAAGTTTCAAAAGTATCTGAAGAACAGCTTTTCTACTTGATGAGCCGTGGTATTTCAGAACAAGAAGCAACAGAAATGATCGTAATGGGCTTCATAGAACCATTTACGAAAGAATTACCAATGGAATACGCAGTCGAAATGAACCGCCTGATCAAGTTTGAAATGGAAGGTTCTATTGGTTAATAAAGAAAAAACCCTTGTATATCAAGGGTTTTTCTTATGTTTGGCACGTGCCAAGTTTGGTTTCGGATTTTTTTGGTAATGTGCAAATATGTTTCACTTGTTGTTTTAGTGTTTTTGTGTCCCAATCTTTTTGATATATATAACAGGCTTACACCCAATTCAAGAGCAAGGATAGCGTGTGTATCTCTAAAGGCATGTAAGCCCTTATATTCAACCCCTGAAGCTTGGTGATAGTTCCGAATCGTTTCACGTAGAATTGAAGGTGTAAGATAATGCCCATTGTAATTTTGAAAAATGATTCCATCTTTATTTTTCTTAAATCTTGGTTTCCAAGAATCAGTTCATTCTGCTTAGCTTTAAATTTTTTCAATACACGAATAACTTCTTCATCAATGCTTATTTTGCGATAGGATGTTTCATTTTTTAAAGTTGTAAGAATCACTTTGTTGTTATCGTCACGGCTTGTTTGTTTATTGATATTAATCATATTGCAATCTATATCATCCCATCTTAAAGCAAGGGCTTCAGATATCCTTAAACCTGTTTTATATAAGAACAAAATCAAGATATAATATAACTTATCCTTTTCCTTCTTTATACCAGGTCTCGACTTGTAATAAGAATTGAGGCAATTAATCCAATTCCTAATAAAAGTGTATAATATTACACTATAAGGAAGGCTGGAATAATAATGAAACATAGCATATCCTGGTAAAAAAAGAGTGGATTTGTTTTGATTCTTATTAAGAACGATATAAAAGACCTTTAACAGCTGTTTTTCAGGGTCTTAAACTAGTTCTGAAGAACCTATTTCGTATATCGAAATTTGTCTAAATGATAGGTACCCTACTCTATTAAAATATAGGTGGAACTTAATTAAAATAATAGATGAACCAAAAAACAGAGGGGGGTATGTTCATGAATATGAAAAAGAAAGTGCTTACAATCTCTTTGTCAAGTTTGTTGGCTTTGGGAGGAGTAACTGCTGTAGCTCTACCGGCCGGTGCGGTGGGCAACGGGCCAAATACGGGAAATGGCGCCATTCAAACATCGATTCTCCATACATATGACAGCATGGTAGATTATCTTAAAGTCCAGGAAGCTAAGCAGGAAGCCATGGATCTTGAGGTAATTGGCCAAACGGTAAAAGGCCGCGACATTTACATGGCGAAATATATCTCCAATCCTGAGAATCCAACCATCCTTTTCCTCACCCAGCAGCACGGGAACGAGCAACTGACAACCGAAGGTGCGCTTGAATTTATCAAGCATCTCGGCACAGGAAAGACTAAGGGAGTTCTGGAAAATGTCAACATTCTTGTCATTCCGATGCTGAATGCCGATGGAGCAATGGGAGATGTGAACTTCTCGCTTGATAATTACCTTGCGAGTGGCGACCGCCATTTGACACGCTTTAATGCGAACAATGTCGACTTAAACCGCGAGCATGACAAGGCGGAAAGCGCCATGCAGCCTGAAGCAAGATACCTGCATGAAAATGTATTCCAAAAGTACGACATCGACTATATGATCGACCTTCACCACCAGGGCACACGCAGTGCGGTGGATGACAAACTGGTTTCCGGATCGATCCTTTATCCGACCAACCCTAATGTGGATCCTGAAGTCCTTGAAGGCTCCAAGAAATTGGGTGCCATTGTATATAACACTCTTCAATCCACTGGCTGGGGACATATTGGCAAATATGTTGGCGGAAGCGGGGAAAACATCGGACGAAATGGCGCTGCTGTCCGCTATGATATTTCGACGCTTCTGTTTGAAATGCGCGGCATGTCCGACCATTACATTGAATCTTATGCACTTGGACAGAAGAGTAATGGCTATCTGATCAGACAAACGATCCTTACTTTGGATTCCACAGTAAGAGCGATTGCGGATGGTTCCATTGAAGAGGCGGACACAAGCTTCTGGGATACGCTGCCTAATCAATATAACCTGCCTGGCGAAGAAGAAGCCGAAGCTGACGAATAAGAACCTTAGAGCCCAAATACCCGTTTTGAACTTTTCATAACGGGTATTTTTCTTTTAAAAAAGAAAGGAGAGTGCACAGAATTATCCATGATTATCCTTAGATTATGTCCCTTTTTCCCCGTTTCATCCACAAACTTTGTTTTTTTATATTGATCAAAATCATATTTATCTAAAGTTCTTGACCATTTTCATTCTTTGTGGTGCAACTCTGCTGCATGGGTAGTTAACGGGGCAGTTTAGTTGATTTAGAATTTTTTTAGAACATTAATCCTGAGAGGATTAATGCTCTATTTTGTTGAATTACATTAATAATATAATTGAAAAGGAAGTGGAGGCTGTAATGGAGATCAATTGGCTGGCAGAAGTAGAAAAAAGAAAAGATGATCTTTTAAAGGACTTGGAAGGCTTATTGCGTATTGCGAGTGTTAAGGATGTAACAACGAGTACTCCCGAATATCCAATGGGGGAAAAGATTGGCGAAGCATTGGATTATGTTTTGGCATTAGCCAAAAATGAGGGTTTTAAAACAAAAAACTTAGACGGCTTTGCCGGGTATGCTGAATGGGGAGAGTCTGAAGATTATATTGGGGTACTTGCCCATGTCGACGTGGTTCCTGCTCCTGGAGAATGGACAACACCACCTTATGAACCAACTATTCGAGAAGGAAGCTCTATGCCCGCGGTACCATTGATGATAAAGGACCGGGAATGGCTGCATTTTATGCGTTAAAGATATTGAAAGACCTTGGCCTTCCTTTAAAAAGGAAGATCCGCATGATTTATGGCACAGATGAGGAAACCGGTATGAGCTGTATGAAACATTATCTTGACGTAGAACCCGCGCCAACTTACGGTTTTTCTCCTGATAATGAATTTCCGATTGTGTACGCCGAAAAAGGGCAAATTAATGTGAAACTGACTTTAAGTGGCAGTGAAGAAGAAAAACATGGAACTATTTTAGTTAACTTTTCTTCGGGTGACAGGGGAAACATGGTACCTGGAAAAGCCGCTGCTGAAATTAAAACGAAACAACCTGAGGAACTTGTGAATCGGTTTAAAACATATTGTACGGAACAGGGGCTGCATGGAGAGGTCAGCAAGTCTAATGAAACGATTACTTTAACCCTTTACGGTAAAACCGTGCATGGTATGGAACCGCAAAATGGAGTGAATGCCGGACTGGAGTGCCTGCATTTCTTACACTCATTAAGCTTTGCGGGTAGTGACCAATCCTTTATCACATTTGCCGAAAACAGCCTATATAGAGATCCTTTTGGGGAAAAGTTGGGAATTCAATACAGTGAAGATGTGCTCGGACCTTTAACGGTTAATGCCGGCATTTTTAATTACAATCATACAGCTGGTGGCTCAATTCAGTTGAACATTCGATTCCCATTAAATAATGATTACCAACATACCATTGAAATAATCACGAAAAAAGCTGAGACCTGTCATTTTACAATCGCCGATGCGCAACAATTCTCTACACATTATATCCCTGCCGATCATCCAATGATTAAAACACTACAATCGGCTTATCAATGCGATTACAGGGGATGAACCCACACTTTTAACATCGGGCGGGGGAACATATGCAGCATTAATGAAAAATGCAGTGGCTTACGGTGCGCTTTTCCCT
>JAPSKD010000339.1 GCA_031177865.1 Bacillus sp. (in: firmicutes)
GGACTTATTAAAAACGTATAAAAGAAATGAAATCATTTCATTTTTCCCAAAGGTGTTTATTGGTACAAAGGTTACGGTATTATACGATGAGGAAAATGAAACAGAGGATTATGTTATTTGTTACCCAGAACATTCCGATCCGGATAGCAGCTACATTTCCTTTTTATCTCCGGTCGGCAGGCAGCTTCTTTTAAAGAAAATCGGTGAAAAAATATCGTTAAAAATTCCAACTGGGGAAATTCCAGTAACGATTAAAGAAATCTCGTTTGTTGGTCACCTAATGGCTTCAGAATCGAGGACAAAAGAAGCCTGAAATCGCTCTGAATGCGCTATCACTGATAACATAGTAAAAAACAATCTAGCAGAATAAATAAAAACAAACCTTCCACTGTGTTTAATGGAAGGTTTGTTTTTAATAGGTAGTATTATGTTCTATTTAGACTGGCCTCAAATAAATCAATGATTTCTAGAAATCTCTCTGCTTCTCTAAATGTATGGTCTGCTAATAGAGGGTGTATGTTGCTCTTTATCCGACATGCTTCGATTAATTCTCTTGCTGTTTTCTTGAAATCTCTTAAGGAAGCTACAGATACTTTATTTTGGTTTAAAAATTGGCTAAGTATTGGTTTGGTTTCAGATTGTGGCCGCATATAATCCAAATCAACTGCCTGAAACAATAATTGGTCAAAATCATTACTAAACTCTCTCGCCTGGTCCACTAATTTTCTTTCCGAGGGATCTAAAAGGTGTCCGATAAACTTAGCATGGTCAGCCATAATCTTTAGGAAAAAAACATTTTCTTCTATTACGGCATCTGGTGTCGGGGCTAATTTTCCTTCATTTAATTCTTTTAACCGATTGGCAAAATAGGCCGCTTCTCTGCTAACATGGTCAACTAATAAAGGAAAATTGTTGTGCCTGATTTGACAGCGCAGCGTTAAATCTAAAATCTTCCTTTTATATCCATAAATAGATACAGCTGCTTGATATACCTCGGTATTAAATGCTTGAACCTGACGTAAATCCGAATTTACAGTAAATCTTGATAACCTTTCCTCAATTCTCTCAAATAAAGATATAAAACCGTTCGCTTCATCAATAAGCTGTTTTTGCTCATAAGTGAAGCCAAGACTTAAAAATAAGGCATGTTCCTTCATAATCCTAGACCAAAATTTAATTTCGTCTAGCGACCGAGCAACAATGGGATTTGCCATGTTGTCCCTCCTTTTTACATACACTTCCCTCATATGTATATGATAAGTGTGGTAGTCCATATTCCCTGGTTCCCATTAATCACCTCACTAATAATAGCAATAAAAAAGCTAAGGTAATTTCCCCTTAGCAAAATTTCAATTAATATGTTAATCCATGACCAAGCTTATAGATATTACCATCACTATCTTTATACGCATATGAAAGTCCTTCAAGCACATATTTGTCCTTGTCATAGCCAGGCACATCATTTGGCGACACACAATCACCATTTTCATCGACAGCAATTACCTCTTCACTTGCTGGCAATGATAGCGGTAATACGCCCACTGGCTGGAACTGTCCAGCGATTACCTCAAATTGTGGCTTAAAGAAGGTATCATAACCCGCAATCAATGCATCTGCTAACGGTTCAGCATTTCCAAGAATCCATGGCAATGTCACATTCACACTGATTACAACTTTACCACCACGATTATGAATGGTATTACACACTTCTTTTAGATGATCTATTCCACTCAAAGTGGTTTCTTGATACTCAGCACCATCTAATGCTTTTAATATTTTATTCTCGCATAATTCAAGTTCTAAAAGTCCAGGTGTCGCATTGAAATAGGATCCAGATTTTGGCTGCAAGAACAAAATTGCTACATCTGCTTCCTCATGGTTCCCCGTTAAAGTGAAGGTTCCAAGTTCTTGACACTCTTTCCTTGCTTGCTCTGTATAAGTAGCTGCAAGTTTTTGATCCTTATGGAAAACTTCTACATACACCTTCTTATTCGTAAGGTTTTCAGCACGTAAAGGTAATGTCTCATTTGAATTTTTAAGAACGGTTACGGATTTCTTGTGTGCTTCATATGCCGCTTCCCAGTGAGCTGGATTATTAACGACTTCAGTCGCATTTTCAGGCGAAACATAGGTACGATCATCAAATAATCCTAATGTAAACATTTCAGTAAGAAGTCGAACATTTGCTTTATTAATACGCTTTTCACTAATCCAGCCTTTTTCGATTGCTATTTTCAGGTTTTTAATATCATTGGTATCCGCAACAAGATCTGTACCGGCATTGATTGCTTTAGCAAAACGTTCAGCCTCAGTCTTATCTTCAAGGCCCCAGCTCATTTTATTTGTAATACCACTATCGCTATTGATATAGCCCTTAAACCCTAGCTTTTCTCTAAGGATATGTTGTAAGAAATAATGATTAAACGTAAAGCCAACCTCTTCGAATGGAATGTCTTCACCCTCGAATTCTTGAACGACACTCTTGCTTATACTTGGTATTGAATAATATGGCATAATGGAAGAAGTTCCATGTTCGACCGCTGCTCTAAATGGCGGTAAGTGATATTTTTCTAAACTTCCTGGAGTTGGGTATAGATTCCATTTTCCTTCTGCATAGTGAGGATCAAATCCATTTTCCCTTGCACCACCGCCTGGAAAATGCTTAGTTGTCATGGCAATACTGTTTTTCCCTAACTCTTTTCCTTGGAATCCGTCTATGATACGGCCAATTGCATCTGAAATAAATTCAGGATCTTCCCCAAATGTACCATAGGTACGCTGCCATCTAGGATCTGTGGCAGTATCAGCCATATACATATAACCTTTTCTTATCCCTGTAGCTTCCCACTCATCGTGCGCAATTTGAGCAAATTCGCTAATCAGTGATGCATCGCCGCCATTTTTGATATCTCCCATAGCTGCAGCAGCAAGCCCTAACGTTCCTGGCCATGTTGAAAAGATCCCAACTGCATCGTTCATTCCAAAGATGGATTCACCATTTTCATTTCGTGAATTGGATGCGATTAAGCAAGGAATACCAAGACGAGTTCCCTCCGCTACTTCATTCATGGTATTGATCCACTCTGCCATTTCCGCTGGACTATGGTTGTCTCTATGAATAAAGTGACGTAAATGCATATTTTCAATCGTATGGGTAGTTCCATATATTTTTGAAACCGCAAAGATATTTTCACCTTTTTCAACGATTGCTTCATCAAGTACTCCATCATGACTTGTCTTACTCTTATCTTCTTGAGAAAGACCCATTTTACGAGTATTAATCAGCATCATACCAATTTTTTCATCGATATTCATCAAGGAGACTAGGTTCTCAGCCCGTTCTTTTGGATTTAAACGCCAATCTTTATAAGGTTCTAGTTTTCCACTATTATTTAAATCTTTAAATTTTAACCCATCAACCTCGATGATGTTTTTAACTCTGGCTTCTAATTTCGGTTGTTTCTGGTTACTTTCCAATGTAGTGCCTCCTAAACTTGTTTAATCCCCTACTGTTAATATTAGCAATTTAATGAAGCTTCCACACCCAATATTGTTGTCTTTTGTAAAAATAAGCAACTATTGTTCAAATAATTTTTACACTTTTTTTAAAATTGTCTGTTGATTTGTGCTCCAGGCACTTCGCTTTCCGCGGGCGGTCCGGGGAGCCTCCTCGGCGCTTAAGCGCCTGTGTGGTCTCCCCTGCCCGTCCTCCCGCAGGAGTCTACGTGCCTTCCGCACAAATCAACAGAGTGCTAAAATCAACATTTAGCTTTAACACAGCCTAAAGATTAAAAAGAGGCAATGCCTTAAGCATGTGCCTCTTTTTAATCTTGTTTGCTTCGTTTATACTCCGACGCTGTCATTCCTGTTAGTTCTTTAAATACTTTACAAAAATAATTATAACTGTTAAAACCGACCTGCAAACCAATTTCTGTTGTCGATAACCGTCCGAGATTGATTAGAAATTTTGCTTCGTCGATTCGCTTTCTTTGGATATAATCAATCACCGATAGATTGATTTCTGATTTAAATTTTTTCGCGAGATACGTTCGATTAAATCCTATTTCATCTGCAACGGATTGCAAATTAATCGATTCATTAAAGTGGAGATTTATATACATTAACGCTTTCTTTACAACCGGACTATACCCTTTGATAGCGAAATTCTTTACCGCCTTACAATATTCATCTATCATATTAACGTCAATCGTATTTAATTCGGACATTGCCACCGCTGACTCGATCTTAAGCGCAAACTTTTCCGAAATGGCATGTAAATATTGCGGTTCAACACCGCCGTTTCCAGCAGCTATCCTATACATCGTATTACCTGAAAAGGTAATATTTTTTCTCGCTCGTAATGGGTTTCCCGGTACGCGATATAAAAAATCACCTGTATGATGATCAAGCATGGCTTTCATTGCGTTTTCTTTATCACCAATTTCAATATAGTGCAATAATTTCTTTTCTGCCTCATACCTTTGTTTTATTTCAATCCCACTCTGGTCATAGTCCTCAGGCTCCACATCCAGGCGATACTGCTCACCACTATTTTTAGAGGCAATGATTTGAGCTTTCACATGTGGGTGAATAACGATATTGACTAACAATTCACCGATGGCTAAGTAAGAGTTTGCTAATAATGGTAATGATTTAAAATAGGTTTCTAATCGTTTCAACCAATTATTCTCAAGATTGTTGTCCTTTATAACATTCCAGATCATATGGTCCGTGACCTGTTCATTTAGGAAAGGTCCAACCACCACCATACCCTTATACTGTTCATCCTTGTAAATAGGTACTGCCAAATATGATAGTTGAAAAGAATCAGTTTGATAACAAAAACTATCTTTATTTGCCTGTCTTAATTCTTTTTGCATCTCCACTAACATTCTCTTTCTGGCTTCAATCACCATCAAGGGTTCATTATCATCAGCGATATGTATGATTGTCTTCAATTTATCATCTATTGCTTGTACACCTATTTGAAAAGCTTTATTAATTTGCCAGCATTTACTTATAAGTTCTTCCACCTTAATCACCTACACAAATGATATCAAATCAGCAGCTAAGCTAACAAGTTGAACGACATATGCCAATCTTTTCCTGCGATTGATAATTTGGCTAAACAGTTACTTATAAAAAAAAGTTGGTTTCTACCATTAGTAGTGAACCAACTTTTATATTGTGGATCTAGTACCCTGTCGCATAACCTCTTAGATTATTTCTGATTCTAATGTGAATCCTTCCACAACTACATCATCATCAATTTCCA
>JAPSKD010000037.1 GCA_031177865.1 Bacillus sp. (in: firmicutes)
ATTAACGCAGCTGGATTTTCGTAAACTTCTCTGGATTTAATTCCAACAAGACGATTTTCGATATGATCAATACGGCCAACGCCATGCTTGCCGCCAAGTTCATTCAAAGTTTCGATTAATTGCACCAATGGCAGCTTCTCACCATTTAACGCAACAGGAACACCTTGCTCAAATTCAATTTCAATATATTCAGCTTGATCTGGTGTTAATTCAATTGGAGCTGTCCAATCAAATGCAGCTTCTGGTGCCTCTGCCCATGGATCCTCTAGGACACCTGCTTCGCAAGCACGTCCCCAGATATTCGCGTCAATTGAGAAAGGATTGTCTAAATTTACTGGGATTGGAATACCGTTTTCTTGTGCATATGCAATCTCTTCGTCACGAGTCATGCCCCACTCACGTACAGGAGCCACAACCTTTAAGCTTGGGTTTAATGCTTGAATAGAGACTTCGAAACGAACTTGGTCATTTCCTTTTCCAGTACAGCCATGTGCTACAGCTGTAGCTCCTTCTTTTTCCGCTACTTCTACTAATAGTTTTGAAATCAACGGACGTGAAAGTGCAGATGATAGTGGGTATTTTCCTTCATATAAACAATTAGCCTTTAAAGCTGGTAAAATATATTCTTTTGCTAACAATTCTTTCGCATCGATCATATAAGCTTTAACAGCACCTACATTAAGTGCCTTCTGTTTAATTGCCTCTAGATCCTTACCCTCACCGACATCTAAACCTAGTGCAATAACATCATATCCGTATTTCTCCTGAATCCATTTCACTGAAACGGATGTATCTAAACCACCTGAATAAGCTAAAACGATCTTTTCCTTCGCCATTATATATATTCTCCTCGCATGTATGTGAATTAATATTCAATCAATAGAATTATTATACAACATAATTCAAAAAAATCTACTACTTTAGTAAATTTTTTAAAATTGCTTTTTGAGCATGAAGGCGATTCTCAGCTTCATCAAACACCACAGAGTGTGGCCCATCAATAATCTCAGCCGTTACCTCTTCTCCTCGATGTGCCGGTAAACAGTGCAAAAAGATATAATCTTTTTTAGCATGCTGACAAATTTCTGCATTTACTTGATATGCCGCAAGATCCTTCAATCTTTTTTCTGTTTCTGCTTCCAGACCCATACTGGTCCAAACATCTGTTACGACAATATCGGCATTATTTATAGCTTCTATCGGATCATGTGTAATGGTAATTTTGCTTCCAGTTAATTTTGCTGATTCAATCGCTTTTTCTGTAATCTTCCCATTTGGTAAATATCCTGGCGGACTGGCAATGCTGATATGCATTCCAACCTTTGCCGCTCCCTCCATTAATGAATGAGTGACATTATTGTTGCCATCCCCTAAATAACACATTTTTAATCCTGCCAATTTTCCTTTGTGCTCTTGAATGGTTAGTAAGTCTGCCATTACTTGTGCTGGATGATGTAAATCTGTTAGAGCATTAATAACAGGTACTGTTGCATGTTCCGACAGTTCTTCAACCGTGCTATGTGCGAATGTCCTGATCATAATGCAATCAATATAACGCGATAAAACTTTAGCTGTATCTGAAACACTTTCACCCCTGCCAAGCTGCATATCTCTTGGACTTAGGAAAATCGCATGGCCTCCTAATTGGAGCATCCCTACCTCAAAGGAAACTCTAGTACGAGTAGAAGCTTTCTCAAAAATCATCCCTAGAACCTTTCCGCTCAAATAAGGATGTGGTTTTCCTTGTTTTTGAAGGCTTTTCAGTTCCTTTGCTTCCTCTAAAAGGTAAAGAATCTCATCTGTATGAAAATCGGACAAGGATAAGAAATCCTTGCCTTTTAATTGTGGCTGTTGTGACACACCCTTTGCGTTCCAGTTAATCACATTTGACATGTTCCACACCGCTCTCTTTGATATTGTAATATTCCGTTACCGTACGTACCTCTGATTGGGTAATAGATTGAGCCTTAAGGCTGACCATCGCTCCCACTGTATCTAAATGAGTAAATACTGGTACATTGTAGCGGGTTGCTTGTTCACGAATGTAAAAACCAAATTTAATTTTATTTCTTCCTTGGTTTGGTATATTAATAACTGCTTGGATGGTATTGTTTTTAAATAGTTCATTTACATCTACGTTATCCTTTATAACCTTTTCAATTATAAGGCCATTTTCTTGAAGGAATTTTGCTGTTCCTTCCGTTGCAGTTAGCTTGTAATTTTCATTCACAAACTGCTGTAGAATTGGAAGGCTGGCTTGTTTTTCCCGATCGGATATGGAGCAGAACAAATAGTTCTCTGTTTCATCGCTTGATGTAGGAAAAGCCTTTTCGAGCGCTTCATGGAAGGTTGCTCCTAACCCTAACACTTCACCTGTTGATTTCATTTCCGGTCCTAAAACGTGGTCGACTCCCTTTAATTTGCTTCTTGAAAATACAGGTGCCTTAACCGAATAATAATTTGGTTCTGCTAATAAACCAGTTTCATTCGATAGCGAATCCAAGGATACTCCTAATTGAGCCATTACTGCCCATTCGATCATTGGAACGCCTGTAACTTTGCTCATAATTGGAACCGTACGTGAAGAACGTGGATTTACTTCTAAAACAAGGACCTGATCCTGATAAATAACAAATTGGATATTCATAATGCCGACAATTGGAGCAGATTTGGCAATTTTTTCAGCATAATCAATTAATGTTTCTTTAATCTCTTCCGCTAATGAGATAGGTGGAAAAACACTAATACTGTCCCCAGAATGTACTCCAGCTCTTTCGATATGTTCAAAAATTCCTGGGACGATAACATTCTGTCCATCACTAATCACATCAACTTCACATTCTAATCCTGGTATATATCGATCCACTAATAATGGCCACATTTTTTCTTGTGAGGAGTTTTCCTCAAGCTGCAGGATATAATAGTTTAGTTCTTCTTCTGTAAAAATAGTAAACATCGATTGGCCGCCAATTACATAGGATGGACGAACCAATACAGGGTAGCCAAGTCTTGCAGCTGCTGCCAGTAATTCACCTTTATGAAGAACCGTCTCACCCACAATATGCGGGATGTTTAGGTTTTCAAGTAACCGATAAAATTCTTTACGATCTTCGAAGGCGTCGACACTTTCAACACTTGTACCTAGAATCTTTACTCCTTCTTCTTGAAGATCATGTGCTAGATTAATGGCCGTTTGCCCGCCAAACTGGATTAGCACTCCTTCGATCTTCTCTTTTTCAATAACTGTAAGAACATCTTCTGCAGTTAATGGTTCAAAATACAGACGATCTGCCACTGAGTAATCCGTGCTGACTGTCTCAGGATTATTATTGATGACGACTGCTTCATAACCCATCTTTTTAATCGCTTTGGCAGCATGGACAGAGCAGTAATCAAATTCAATTCCTTGACCAATACGGATTGGACCTGAACCAAGAACAAGAATCTTCTTACTGTTTGTTTCCTCTACCTCATCCGCTCCAAGCCATGTGGAATAGTAATAAGGGGTAACGGCATCAAATTCTGCAGAGCACGTATCAACCATCTTGTAGCCAGGTTTCCAGTTCAGTTCTTTCCATTTACTTCTTATTTGCTTTTCTTCTATGCTGTATATTTGTGAAAGCAGCTTATCGGAAATATTATGACGCTTCGCTGTCTTTAACAAAGAATGTGGCACTTCATTCCATCCATAAGAAGCTAATTCGACTTCTAAGTCAACGATTGAGTTGATTTTGTATAAAAACCACGAATCAATCTCTGTCAGCTGCTTAATAGTCTCAAGGGAAATACCTCTTCTGAATGCTTCTGCTATCATAAATAGTCTTTGGTCATTTGGTATTTGAAGTTTTTCAAATAAGATATCAGTATCTATACTTTTATATGACTCCAGACAAAGTCCAAATATATTTAATTCCATCGAACGGATTGCTTTATTTAGCGCCCCTTCAAAGGTTCGGTCAATTGCCATTACTTCACCTGTTGCTTTCATTTGCGTACCTAGTGTACGATCCGCTTCTGGAAATTTATCAAATGGAAAGCGTGGGAGCTTGACAACAATATAATCAATCGCTGGTTCAAATGATGCAAAGGTGTTACCTGTTATTGGGTTCACAATCTCATCTAAATGATAACCAACTGCACATTTAGCCGCCATCCTTGCAATCGGATAACCGGTGGCCTTTGACGCTAATGCGGAAGAACGGCTTACCCTTGGATTTACTTCAATAATGCAATACTGGTTGGATTCTGGATTAAGAGCAAATTGGATGTTGCAGCCGCCAATAATCTCTAATTCTCTAATTACTTTAAGAGAAGAATTTCTTAGCATTTGGTATTGCACATCTGTCAATGTTTGCGATGGAGCAACAACAATGGAATCACCAGTATGAACGCCGACAGGATCCATATTTTCCATATTACAAACAATGATACATGTGTCATTGGCGTCTCTAATGACCTCATATTCAATTTCCTTCCAGCCTTTAATACTTCTTTCGACTAGAACCTGATGAATCGGACTTGCTGCTAAACCCTTCTTCAGAACATTTTCAAGTTCTTCCGCATTATGGGCAAAGCCGCCGCCGTGTCCGCCTAGTGTATAGGCAGGTCGGATGATTACAGGAAAACCTATTTGGTTGACGAACTCTACACCCTCTTCATAAGTGTGAATAATAGCTGATTCCGGGATTGGTTCGTCAATCTTTATCATTAAACTGCGGAACCGATCACGGTCCTCGCCATTTTTAATCGATTCTACAGAGGTTCCTAACAGCTCTACATTGTGTTTTCGTAGAATACCTTTTTCATAGAGTTCAACTGTTAGATTTAAACCAGTTTGACCGCCTAAAGTTCCAATAATTCCATCAGGCTTTTCTTTTTGGATAATTTTTTCAATGGTTTCAACGTTTAAAGGCTCGATATATACTTTGTCGGCAACAGTTTCGTCCGTCATAATCGTCGCTGGGTTACTATTGATTAATACCACCTGTATTCCCTCTTCTTTAAGAGCGATACAGGCTTGTGTTCCAGCATAATCAAATTCAGCTGCCTGCCCGATTACAATAGGACCTGATCCAATTACTAATACTTTTTTTAGGTTTTTATTTAATGGCATAACATTTATCTCCGACGGAATTTATCTGGTATACAAAATTTTCAAGAATGTATTGGGTGTCACTTGGTCCTGGATGTGCTTCCGGGTGAAATTGCACGGTTTGTATCGGAAAGCGGCGATGCTTCAATCCTTCAATGGATTTATCATTAACGTTTCGGTACGTGATTTGAAATACCTGGGTATCAATACTTTCATCGACCACAACATATCCATGGTTTTGAGCAGTAATTTTCACTTTGCCTGTTGCTAATTCTTTAACGGGATGGTTGCCGCCACGGTGTCCGTAGGCAAGTTTTTCCGTTTTTGCTCCATAAGCAAGGGCAATTAACTGATGACCTAGGCAGATACCTAGAGTTGGATAGTGCTGTGTAATCTTTTTGATTTCTGGAAACCATTGTTTTAGCGCCATTGGATCGCCAGGGCCGTTGCTTAATAACACAGCGTCCGGCTTTAAGGCTTGAATCTTTTCAAAAGATGTATTAAATGGGACGATGGTAACTGAACATTTTTGATCTAACAGGGCATTGAGTATTGACTTTTTATACCCAAAATCTATAAGGACAACGTGGGGTCCTTCATTATTGAAATACTGAATAGTTTTCGTTGACACCTTCTCTACCCAAAGTGGGGTTGCTTTGTTTTCTGAAAAAGATTCTTGCTTCGTTTTACTTAAGTATCCCTTTACTGTCCCGCGGCTGCGAATCGTTTTTACAAGTAATCTTGTATCCACTCCCGCAATACCAGGAACGCCAGCCTGCATTAACTTTTCAGAAAATTTGTTAATGGATTGGTAATGACTTGGTGTTTCACATAAATCACCAATAACCACTCCAGCTAAGGAAGGTGAAATGCATTCATCGTCCATAGCATTAATTCCATAGTTTCCAATTATCGGGTAGCAGAAAGTAATGAGTTGCCCTGCATAAGAAGGATCTGTGATGATCTCTTGATAGCCAGTCATACTTGTATTAAATACAACTTCTCCGATTGAATCCTTGTTTGCACCTATTAATACTCCTTCAAAAACCTCTCCAGTTTCCAAAGTAAGATATCCTAGTTCCAAAACACTCACTCGCCTTTCTCTATACTTTGGAAAGTTTTTTCCAACGCTTTGGTAAATTCTTCGATTTCTTTTTTCGTTACTGTTAATGGCGGAAGTAGTCGAACAACATTTGGCCCCGCAGTTAAAATCAATAGTTCATTTTCAATTGCCTTTTGAACAATTTGAGGAGCCTTATTTCCGACAACCATCCCTTTTAAGAGACCTTTTCCTCTAATATCTTCTATGAAATTATACTTTTCTTTAAACTTAGTTAACTGTTCATCAAAGTACACTGAAATTTCATTAACATGCTTCAATAAATTACTATCAATAATATGGGATATCGTTGCCATCCCTGCTGCAGTTGCTAGTGGATTTCCGCCAAAGGTACTTCCATGTGTACCAGGCTCGAATGCTTTTGCTGCTTTTTCTTTCGCAATAATCGCACCAATCGGAAAACCTGATCCAAGACCTTTTGCTACACTAATAACATCCGGTTCTATACCGTATTGTTCATATGCAAACAGTGTGCCGGTCCTGCCGATTCCTGTTTGAATTTCATCAACCATTAAAAGGATGTCTTTCTCCGCGCAGATTTCTGCGATTTTCTTTACCCATTCGTGATTAGCCGGAATGACTCCACCTTCACCCTGAACGAGCTCCAGTAAAATGGCTGCTGGTTGAAGTGTTTTTAACTGCTCAAGTGCTTCGATATCATTAAATGGAAGATAACTAAAGCCTTTGACTAGTGGAGCAAATCCATTCTGGATTTTTTCCTGTCCTGTTGCCGATAACGTTGCCAATGTTCTACCGTGAAAGGATTGCTGAAAGGTAATGACTCCGAATGAATCTGTTCCTTTTACCTTCTGTGCGTATCTTCTTGCAATCTTTATGGCTGCCTCATTTGCTTCCGCACCACTGTTGCAAAAGAAAACCTGGTCTCCACAGCTATTGGCAGTAAGAAGTGCGGCCAGTTCCTGCTGATTAGGAATGTGATAAAGGTTTGAACAATGCCAAAGATTTTGAAGCTGCTCTTCAAGCTTTTCTTTCACCACGTCCGGTACATGCCCCAAGTTACAAGTGGCAATGCCTGAAGTAAAATCTAAATATTTTTTCCCTTGATCATCCCATACATAGCTTCCTTTCCCTTTTACCAACGTAATGGGAAAGCGGCTATAGGTTGCCATTACCGGCGAAATTGGGGAAACAGAAGTGTTAATGGTCATTAGGCAATCTCCTCGTCTAAAACAATTTTTGTTCCAATATTTTTGCCGTTCACGTATTCTACTAAGCTATTTTTTTCAAATCCATCGATAATACCGACCATTGGTATTTTATGAACTAATCCATCGATCGCTGCTTTAACCTTAGGGATCATCCCGCCATAGATGGTTTTATTTTCAATCAGTTCTTCGACTTCGGCTTTGGTAACCATATCTAGTTTGGACTTTTCACCATTTTCTTCGACTAGAATTCCAGGTATATCACTGATAAAACAAAGGTTTGCTCCTAGTGCCTTGGCAACAGCACTTGCGGCAACATCTCCATTTATATTGTAGCGCTGCCCATCTGCACCAATCCCTATTGGTGAAACGACAGGTATATGTCCTTGGGATACAACACTTTCAATGAGGGTGGTATTCACTTCAACTACTTCGCCTACAAAACCTAAACTTTCATCTGTAGTCGGAACAGCTTTTAACAAACATCCATCCACTCCACTAACACCAAATGAACTGCCGCCTGCCTCAATGATGTTCCGTACTACTTGTTTATTCACAGTTCCGCTTAACACCATTTCTACTATATCTAACACCTCATGATTGGTTACTCTTAAACCATTTACAAAGGTAGTTTCTACATTTAAGTTTTTTAATAATTTATTAATTAGTGGACCGCCGCCATGGACAATAATTGGCGTCCATTCTCCTTTTTGATGGAGGGAAATCACATCTTCATAGAATGTCTTTGGCAGATCTTCTAACACACTTCCGCCACACTTAATGACTATATAGTTCATTTTTCTCCCTCCACTTATGTGCGGTAGGATGCGTTGATTTTTACATAGTCGTAAGTTAAATCGCAGCCCCATGCCGTTGCACTTTCATTACCTTGATTTAATTCAACAAGAATTTTAACTGTTTCCAGCTCTAAGTACTCTTTTACTTCTTCTTCTACAAATGAACAAGGTAAGCCATTTTCAAATACTTTGTAAGGACCAATTGCCACTTTTAATGCATTAGGCTCAACAGGTATTCCTGAATATCCTATGGCTGTAACAATTCTTCCCCAGTTTGGGTCCGTGCCATAGATAGCGGTTTTTACAAGATTAGAAGAAATAATTGACTTCCCTACTGCTCTGGCAGCTTCATGGCTGTATGCTCCATTTACTTGAACTTCAACGAGCTTCGTTGCCCCTTCACCGTCTCTGGCAATTTTCTTGGCAAGCTCTTCACTTACCAGCTTTAAGCCTGCTTTGAATAAATCCCAATCTGGATGGTCTTTTGTTAGCTTGTCATTACCTGCTAATCCATTTGCCATGACTAAAACCATATCATTCGTACTTGTATCTCCATCAACAGTGATCATGTTGAAGGTTTGATTCGTTATATCTTTTAATGCTGCAAGTAAGTCCTCATGGGCAACATTGGCGTCTGTTGTGATAAATCCGAGCATGGTCGCCATATTTGGATGTATCATTCCAGATCCTTTTGCCGCACCGCCAATACTGACTGTCTTTCCGTCGATTTTCATTTGAACGCCAACCTGCTTAATGCAAGTGTCCGTTGTTAGGATTGCATTCTTGAAATTTTCCTCACTTGCATGCTTGGACTGAAGAATTTGATTGATACCTGTTTTTACTTTATCCATCGGTAACAGTTCACCAATAACTCCTGTTGAAGTAACTGCAACAAGGTGCTCCTCAATACCTAGCTCGTTGGCAAATCCTTTTTGCATTTCAAATGCGTCTAACAATCCCTGTTCCCCCGTACAAGCATTGGCATTTCCTGAGTTGACGATTACCGCTTGGATCTTATTTTCTTTCGCTATGCTCTCTTGAGTAACTAACAGGGGGGCTGCTTGAAAAATATTCGTTGTATATACACCAGCAGTTGTTGCTGGAACATCCGATACAATATAACCAAGATCAAGTCGCTTTCTTTTTATCCCGCAATGCATGCCGCCTGCCACAAACCCCTGCGGCAAAGTAACACTTCCTTCTTCTAGTACAACGATTTCTTTATTTGACACTACTGGCAACAAATTAATTCCCCCTCTATTCTAGGTAACTCGTAATATATTATGGATACATTGGTATGCTATTAAGCCCCGTCCTGACATCCCAATCGTTCATTATGTTTGCATTTTGTATTGCCTGCCCTGCGGCACCTTTAACTAGATTATCGATTACAGAAATAATCGTAAGTCGATTCGTTCGTTGGTCAACATGTAAGCCGATATCGCAGTAGTTGCTGCCACTTACCTCTTTGGTAGAAGGATAAGTCCCTACAGGCCGAACCCTTACGAAAGGATGATTTTCATAAAATTTATTGTATAAATCATTAACCGTATTAGTTGAAATCTTTTCCGTTAAGTTAACGTATGCAGTAATCATAATTCCCCGCGACATCGGTACTAAATGGGTTGTAAATGTGATGGTGATTGGATTACCCGTTTCATCCGTTAGAACCTGTTCTATTTCCGGAATATGTTGATGGGCACCAAGTTTATAGGCCTTAAGATTTTCATTTATTTCAGCATAATGCGATGTTAACGAAAGACCCCTGCCTGCACCAGAAACCCCTGATTTAGCGTCAATAATAATAGATTGTGAGTCAGCAAGATTTTCTTTCAAAATTGGCAGCAAACCAAGGCTCGTTGCAGTTGGGTAACAGCCCGGATTGGCAATTAGTGCTGCACCTTTAATTTCTTCTGCATAAATCTCACTTAATCCATAAACTGCCTGGCTCAAATATTTCTCCTCAGGAGCTGAATGCTTATACCAGGTTTCATATTCATTTTGCGACCTTAGCCGGAAATCTCCAGAAAGATCGATCACTTTTATTCCCTTATCCACAAGTTGCGGTGCCATCTTACTGCTTACGCCAGATGGAGTCGCTAAAAACACGATATCATTTTGTTCAGATATCCTATTTACATCAAAGTTTTCAAGTGGTTGATTAATAATTTCTGTTAGGTGCGGGTAGGATTCGCTAAAGTCGTTACCCGCTTGAGAGTTGGAAACAACCGAACCAACCTCTAAATATGGATGCTTGTTAATAAGCCTTATTAACTCAATTGCTCCATATCCTGTTCCACCAATTATCGCAGCTCTCATTTTTTCCAACTCCTAAGTCTCCTACATAATGAATCATTATACATACTAAGTAATAATTATTCAACCAATAAATCGTCCAATTTTCAGTTTTTATTTAATTTTTTCACCATTATTTTTGGAAACGCTTTCATTATAGGGTGTATGAATATACAAATATCATGCATATTTTATGCAGTCATGACCCTCCTTCAATACAATCACTAACACGATGAATACATTTCGTGCTGATTTTTTTGAAAATAGCAGTGAATCTACTTCATATGGATAAAAATTGATATGCTAAACTCCTTTACTCTATGTCTCGTTTTGTATGCCAAGGGACTATAAAAAAATTTCCCGTAAATTAGCATAAATAGGTAAAGGGAAAACGATTATGATAAAATAATAGAAATAAAGATTATATATTGAGGGATTGATTTGAAGTTATGAAACAAAGGAAACCCATACTTATTGGTGTAGGTGTCTTTACACTGATTCTGTTACTATACTTTGCTTCTTTACATGCTAAGATTCGAGACCATGCAAATACAGAAGTACCTAAACATGCTGACTATATCATGATTCTTGGGGCAAGAGTTAAAGGGGAAATACCTTCTTTGGCTCTTCAATACCGGATTGACGCTGCTGCTAACTATATGAAGAAAAATAAAAAAACGATTGCAATTGCATCTGGGGGACAAGGTCCAGGTGAAGATATTACTGAAGCTGAAGCCATTAAAAGAGGATTAGTTGCACATGGAATTCCTAATAATAGAATAGTACTAGAAGATAGATCAACAGACACAGTTGAAAATATCCGTTTTTCAAAAAAACTCATTCCGAATCATCTCGAAACTGGATTGATCGTAACCAACGATTTTCATCTTTATAGAGCCAAGTCCATTGCTAAAGACCAAGGGTTACGTTTAAAAGGTCTTCCTGCAGAAACTCCGACCGTAGCCATTCCAAAATCATACGCAAGGGAGTATCTAGCAATAACCAAATATTATCTCGTAACTGCCTTCAAAAAATAGAAACCGGTCAATTTAATATTAGCTGGTTTCTTGGTCATTATAGATTTGATAATTATTTCTTCCTTTTTTCTTTGCTTCATATAGAGCAAGTTCAGCGTTTTTAAATAGTGTTTTTTCCTCTAAGTCAAATTGATTGTAAAATGAAATTCCAATACTTGAAGTAATTTTTAGTTTTTCGTTGCCAATAATCCATTCATCACGGAGACATTGTTGGATTCTATTAGCTATTTCTATAACATTTGTCTTTTTTGTGTCAACTCGGGTATTAGAATGACGAATTCATCTCCTCCAATTCTTGCAAGGAAATCATTTTTTCTTATCGCTCTTTTAACACGCATGGCAAATTCCTTTAACATCTCGTCACCAATGTCATGTCCATAGGTATCATTAATTTCTTTAAAACGATCAATATCAAGAACAAATACTGAAAGCAACAGCTTCGTTCGTTTTGTTTTTTCCATCTCTACTTTTAGACATTGTAAAAAGTAAACATTGTAAAAAGTAAGTTCTATTATATTCCTTACTTTATTCTACACTTATTACTGTAAAATAAAAAAAGCTCACCCAAAACGATTAATGGGTGAGCTTTAAGCACTAGTTTTTTTGACCTGTATAGATATGAATGGCATCTCTTAAGAACTCGGCCGTACCTGGTTGTTCTTTATCATAATAAGCTGTAAATCTTTCGTCATCTACATACATTTGTGCTAAACCTGCATGGGCTTCCTTGCTGTATTCTTTCCAATAATAAGTCAGCCATTGTTTGTGTAAATCTGCCGCTTTTTGAGCTAATTCACCAGCGGGGTCTCCTGTTTTTAATGCTTCAGCAAGTGTAGTGTGGATCTGTTCAGCTAATGCTGTTACTTCTTCATACTGTTCCTGTGTCATGTTCATGACTTTTGCATTAGACGCTTCAACCGTTTCCTTACCATATTTTTCACGAATTTCTTTTCCATACTTTTTCTCGTTATCTTCAATCATTTTCTTCTTAAAACCTTCAAATTTCTCTTTATTAGACATGGTGATTCTCCCTTCCGTAAGTGCTATTGTTTTATCGACATTGGCAATTAATAAATCTAGTTGCTCTCTTTTCTCGAGGAGTTTTTCACGATGCTCCCGCAGTGCCTTAGCACCATCAAAGGTCGGTGCAGTTACAATTTCCTTAATGCTGTCTAAACCCACTCCTAGTTCTCGATAGAATAAGATTTGCTGCAAGGTATTCACTTCCGCCTGACCATAGATCCGATATCCTGATGAATTGATTCTTGCCGGCTTAAGAATTCCAATTTCATCATAATACCTGAGTGTTCGGGTGCTGACACCTGCGAGATTAGCTAGTTTTTGTATGGTATATTCCATGTGATCATCTCCTCATAAACAACAATACACCTTTACGCAACGTTAAGGTCAATAACTAGTTTGCCTATTTTTATAAAAAAGTAAAAGCCAACCCCTTTTATAAAAAAAAATCAGGCTGGCTCAAGCATTTTATTCAATTTCTGCTAATGCAACTTCTTGATACGCTTTAAAGAATGAATCACAAAAGTAATCCCATTCTTCAGCCGCTTTCAGTGAAGCATCACTTACTTCTCCAAGAACAGGTCTTTGGAGCAGGTCCTCCAGCTGATTCGAATATTTGTTAATCGATTTTTGAGAAGCTCCTTTTAATACATGATGAACAAAATCAGATGGTGAATACCAATCTGCAACTCTCTGAAGATCGCGATAAATTTGAGTGAGAAGCAGATTACGAGGTCCTTCCCATTGTTCATTGACGACCACATCACGGAAAATTCTTGGCAGTGAGGAGAATTCCTCCATGACACCGTGACCTGCAAACACTGAAATCGCATCTCGAAGCAATTCTGCCCCTTCATTTGTCGTACATATTTTTTGTAGTAAAACAAGTTCTCGTAAGTTAAATAGCTGCTTTCGAATTTCTAGTGGATGGTCTGAATTAATCCCTGGATTTAAGGGTTTCTCCAAGCGTAAGAACAGATCATAAATTTTAAAAGCCCCTGCGGTTGCTCTTCCGGCAGCGCTTTCAATTTTTTGTAGTTTACTAGCGGCTAATGGATACTCCTTCACCTTTTTTCCAAAGACGGTACGGAAGTCACCATAAAGGTTCGCCTCCCTCGAGGCTCTTAGCATAAATCCAGCACATGCTATACCAATTTCCAGCCTAGATAAGGTAAGAACAATCCCCACTGCGACCGCAATGCCCTTGTCCTTTGGCCCAATCGGATAAGCTAGTGCACCGTTATATTGAATTTCGGCTGTTGGCAATTCTGCTGTACCAAGCTTCCATTTTATTCGATTGATTTGGTATCCATTTCGGTTTTCCTTCTCCTTATCGCCGGGCAGCCATGAAGGAACAATAAATGTAGATACCTTATTTGAACCCGATATCTTTGCCGTTACAACGGAATAATCAGCATGAGCAGCAGAACAGAAAAACTTATTTCCATATAACCGATAGTTCTTTCCATCTGGTACTGCCTCAAGAACATTTGCTGGCAAGTCTGAACCGCCTTGAATTTCCGTCATAAACTGAGCACCAATCGCAAATTCGCCGTTTAGACCTTCTTTCGTATGTAGTAAAATTTCTTGGAGTTCTGGAATTTCAGGATTGGGGAATTGATCAAGAAGTGCTATTAATCCATGTGTACAGGTCAGTGGACATGTCACGCCGCCTTCACCAATTTGGTGTGTCAGCATTCTTTTCACAAAGCTTTCCCATGGAGGCATTTTACTCGAAAATAGCCCTTCGCCAAAGACTTCGTTCTCTAACTGATTGGCTTCAAACGGCCTGACAATACGGTCTATTCGATGATTAAAAGCATCATAATGAAGCATATAAGGATGAGCCTCTGGTCTGGCATTTCGTTCCGCTAATGTATTCCATTTCGAAGACACCCTCGGTGAAAAAGCGAGGATTTTCTCATGAACCTGTTGAAACTGAGATCCAGTATATTTCCTCACAGCCTTCTGTAAAAATGGTTCATCTTGATACCAATCCAGGTTCTCACGCTGCGAAACAAAATCATCAAAAGAATAAGAATTCTGTCCCCTTGACTTCGTTTCATGGGAAGTAAAACTCATCAAATACCACTCCCTTTCCAAGGAAAATAATTGTAATTTTCAGTCTAATTATAAATGGAAGGAATTAGAATCGTCAAACGGTGCCCGAGATTAATGGTATTACCATGGTCTCAGGCACCGTTTGGGACACTCTCGAGAGAATGGATTTTTCTATATTCTTAAACACTTTTCATAATCCCGTTCGTCAACAAATCTATATTAGTAGGCAATTTTGTTTTTAATAGAATATCCAGTTCTTCTAGACGAGTGGTATTATACGATGAACCTGATAGCAGTAAATTATCCATATAAGCTGGATGGCACATGATTTCAACAGTCTTCTCATCCAAGTCTTTCTTAGAGAGCTTATCAAAATAATCTGCAGTTGCAGTTGGTCCATAGAAATCAAATAGACATATATCTGAATACCCCTTAACTCCTTCGATGCCATTCAAACCATTCAACCTCACTGGAAGATTAAACTTTTTAGCTAGCTTTTGAACAACAGGCAAGAACTCCTCAATCGTGTGAACATGATGATGGCTATCAAAGTGGTTCGGTTTTAAACCGGAGCGGATGAAACTCTCAATTTGAGCAGTCCATTCCTTTTCAAGTTCAGAAAGACAAATATCCTTGCTATTTAATGCTGCTAACGTTTTAAAGTGTCCTTTTTCATCTATTAAGGAAGGAACATCCTGTAACAAGGGCTTTCCACAAGTTAGAACAAGATGAATCCCAACCTGTAAGGAAGGATTCTTTTTGGCTAATTCAATTGCATGTCCCGTTCCCTCCATATTCATCATTATCGTAGTTGAATTGACAATCCCGAACAAGTGGCTATCAATAATGCCGTAGTTTACCCCACGGCTGTAACCAAAATCGTCTGCGTTTACTATTAATTTAATCATCCAAAGTGCCTCCATAGACTTAAAGGCAGCTAATTAAGCATAGCTGCCTTTTGATTTCTATTAGTTTTTTAAAATTGGGGTAGATAATCTTTATGAGCTTCAAGCATTTCATCAAGAATTTGTTTGGCAATTTTGTCAGAACCTACTAATGGATTAATCGTCATTGCTAACAGTGCCGTATTATAGTCACCAGTAATCGCAGCTTCAATCGTCACGCGTTCAAATGATTTAATGGTTTGGATTAAGCCTCTGATTGGAATTGGAAGTTCTCCCACCGCAATTGGCTTGGGTCCATCCTTAGTAATAACACAGCTAACCTCAACAGCTGAATCATACGGAATCCCAGCGATTGCCCCATTATTCTTTGTGTTGACAGGCTGTACGTCTCGCTTATCAGTATAAATGGAATGGATGAGACGGCAAGCTGCATCACTATAGTATGCTCCACCGCGTTTTTCGAGCTGAGGTGGCTTAATGTCAAGATTAGGGTCTTTATATAATTGGAATAATTCGTTTTCTAGATTTTTTACGACCTCAGCCCTCGTCCCGCCACTTTCTGCAGCCATTAACTCCTCTTCGACCATCTCTCTCGTTTTATAATAGTAGTTATGATATGGGCAAGGGAAAAGGTTTAAAGCTTTTAAGAATCCAGGCTCCCAGCCCATCGCATGAATATTCTTCATAGTCACTGTATTTTCTGGATTGGACAGTAAATCAATCAGTTTGTTCTTTACACTTATTCCGTCCACAAATACATCCAGTCCATAAACCATATGGTTAAGTCCTGCAAAATCAATTCTTACCCGTTCATGTTCTACATTTAATAACTGAGCTGCGCCCATTTCCATTCCGATTGGCACGTTACACAGCCCAACTACTTTTTTGATATTACTGTAGCGCAGAACAGCTTCTGTCACCATACCCGCAGGATTTGTAAAGTTTATCAGCCAAGCATCAGGACAGAGCTCTTCCATTTCCTTGCAGATATCGAGGATAACCGGAATTGTACGCAACGCTTTAAACAATCCGCCTGGACCGTTTGTTTCTTGTCCAAGGACGCCATATTTCAAAGGGATTCTTTCGTCCTTTGCTCTTGCCTCCAGTAATCCTACCCGGAATTGTGTTGTCACGAAATCTGCATTTTTCAGTGCCTTTCTACGGTCCAATGTCAAATGAACCTCTATTGGAAGCCCAGCTTTTTCAACCATTCTTTTTGCTAGATTCCCGACAATCTTCAATTTTTCTTTTCCTTCTTCAACGTCAACAAGCCAAATCTCACGAACAGGTAATTCAGCATGACGTTTTATAAAACCTTCTATTAACTCAGGTGTATAGCTTGAACCGCCACCAATCGTAGCGATTTTAATGCCCTTTGTTTCAGTCATTTTGAAGACCCCTTCTATGATAGCTTATTGTATAACTCAATAAATTCCGTTGCCATGTCCTTTACAGTTAAAGCATTCATTAAATGATCCTGGGCATGAATTAGAAGGATTGGAATATCATAGGCCTCTCCACTTGCTTCCCCTTGAATCAATTCAGTCTGAAAACGGTGGGCCATGTTAAACTCCATCTCTGCTTCGCGAATTTTTTCTCTCGCACCGTCAATGTTTCCATTCTTAGCTTCGTGGATTGCTTCCATTGATAGACTTCTCGCATTGCCACTATGCAAGATTAATTGAAAGGAAATTTCATAAATCTCTTCTTTATTCATATCACATTCTCCTATTAGCTTAATTATGCTGCCGTATTTTGTTGGTCTTTTAAATTCTTGTCTTCCATCTTACCTTGAATGTAAACAAATGGAAGATAAATAACAATTGAGATTGCGAGATTGACTAGTGCTAGAACTGCACCAGAAATATGTCCACCTGTTGCTAAATACCCCCCTATACCGACTGGTGTAACCCATGGCATACTTGCTGTTACCACTGGGTAAACGAACCCCCAGTCAATAGCTAAATAAGCAACAACAGTCATGACCACTGGAGCAGCAACAAAAGGGATTAACCAAATTGGATTCAATACAATCGGCATGCCAAAGAGTAAAGGTTCATTGATTTGGAATACCCCAGGAGGCCCTCCTAAAGCAATCATTTGCTTGTGGCGTTTGCGTCCTGCTAAAATCATTGCGATTAAGAGACCCAGTGTCGCTCCAGAACCGCCAAGGTAAACAAACGCATCAAGGAACGGGCCAGCTAGAATTGCGTATTTATCTAGTTCCGCTACACCTTGGGCATAGAGGTCCGTATTTTTTGTTCCTAACGAAGTGAACAATGGCGTTGTAACTCCTCCAAGAATATTCGGACCATGTAAGCCTACAGCCCAGAATCCATGAACCAAGAAAACAATTAGAATCGCAAATGGCAGCGAATCAGCAGCATTTGTCAATGGTGCTACTAATGTCGTGGTTAACCAGTCGTTCAAATATTGACCATCTGTTATCTTGCGGAATAACAAGCCAAAAATCCCAAAACTCAAAATTGTCAGCATGCCTGGCACTAATTTTGCAAAGGCACCTGAAACGGCAGGTGGAACACCATCTGGCAGCTTAATAATAAAAGCCTTAACTTTTGATAGTCGTAAAAACAATTCAGTTGCAACAAGTGAAACAACGATCCCCGTAAACAATGCAGTAGCATTAAAATATCCCCAGCTGACGAATCCCCAAGCACCTTCAGTTTCAGGTACCTTTCCAATTTGTGGAATTAACAAAAAGAAGGATGCTGCTGCTACAAGCATTGCTTCAAAACCATCATCTCCATATGATTTTGCTAGTTTGTGAGCAATTCCAAAAACTGCAAAGACTGTCATAAAAGCAAAGGTTCCCCACCATATGTCTCCACCAAGTGTTGTCCATGTTTTACCAAAGATATTTTCCATCAAACGGCCATATGGTTTTATTATCGAACCAAGGTTATTCAATAAAACAGCTACCGAGCCGATCATCGTAATGGCGATCATTCCGATTAAAGCATCGCGGATAGCTAATAAATGCCTGTTATTACCGAATTTCACAGCATAAGGCATAATATATTTTTCAATAAAATTCATCATAAAGCTATTCCCCCTTAATTAACAATATAGCCTGTTTTAGTACCTCTTCACCGTTACAAAGACCGTAATGCATGGGATTGATAGATTCAACCGGGATTTTTCCGCCAACATCCTGCTTCATTTGATTAAGCATGAAACGAACCTGAGGTCCAAGGAGTAAAACATCAGCCTTGTCAATATGGTTTTTAACTTCCCCACTGCCAACTGCCCAGATTTTGCATTCAATTCCTTGCAACTGTGCACTCTTTTCCATTTTTGTAACCAATAAGCTTGTAGACATTCCAGCTGAACAACATAATAAAATATTCATTGTATGACCCCCATTTTTTAGCAAACGTTTACAATTTTGTTAAAAAAATTTCATCGGTGTAGAAAATGATTCGAAACTATTGTTCAAAATGATTTAATATTAAAGATAAGTGCAAACAGTAAACTTGGAGTAACCTTACCCCACAAAATACAACTGTACCTCCTTAATTTATTGTTTTCAGAAAAAAGTTGTTTTTAGTACAACATTTGTATCTTTTGTTGTATCATAATTGTAATAACAAATTTTAAAATAATCAATACATATTTAAAATTTGTTATTACAAATTTAAAAACAATATTACAACCTTATACTTTATAAGAGAAATTAATGCGAAAAAATATCAAGTCGGAGGAAAATAATACATGCGCAATTTTAATGAAGAAAATGCCCTTCATTTAAAGGTAAAAGATAGTATCTTAGAGCTGATAAAAAACGGAGAATACCAACCTGACACAAAATTACCAACCGAGGCGGAATTCTGCGAAAAGTTTGGAGTCAGCCGCACTACTGTACGGACTGCTTTACAACAATTAAGTTTGGATGGATATGTTTATAGACAGCAAGGAAGGGGCACTTTTGTTTCTGGAAGAAAGGTGAAACAAAGATTGACTTCTACGGTTCAGAATTTCACCGAGCAAATTACTGGCCAGGGGAAAAACCCATCTATAAAGGTTCATAATCTTGAGGTCATTATGGCTGATTCTTTTCTAGAGGATATATTCGATTTGCCAGAGGGAGAGCCAATAAACATGCTTGAAAGGATTCGTTATGTGGATAATGAGCCTATTCAAATAGAAACGGCTTATCTACCGTGGAGAAAGACACCAGGCTTAAATAAGGAAGCTTGTGAAAAATCTTTGTATAGACTGTTGGAAGTAGAATATCAAATAAAAATAAAAAGAACTGTCGAACATCTAGAAATCGTAGGTGCACAAGATGATGTAGCAAAAATATTAAATATTGACGCTGGCTCTCCTTGCTTCTCCCTTGAGACCTATGCATACTCTGATGAGGATATATTGGTTGAATATTCCAAGACCATTTTCCGGGGCGATTTAGCAAATTTCGTTATTGAGCGGTACTATTAACATTGGCACAGTTAATGACAGAAGTATAATTTCCCATATCAGTTGTAAGCAAGTGGAAATTCCTACTTTACTTCAAGAAAAAAACAGAAACAGGACAATTGTCCTGTTTCTTCATTGCCGATATAATAATTTATTTAAACCAGCCTTTTTCTTTGGATTGTTTGATGGCTTCGATTCGGTTTTTGACGTCTAGTTTGTCTAGGATGGTAGAGATGTAGTTGCGGACGGTTCCTGTTTTGATGCTGAGTTGTTCTGCGATTTCTTGTGTGTTTTTGCCATCGGCGACAAGTTCTAATACTTCTTTTTCACGATCTGTAAGTGGATTTTCTTCACTGTAGACATCGTCCATCAGTTCAGGGGCGTATATGCGTTTTCCTTCCATAACGCGGCGGATGGAGCTGGCAAGCTCTTCACTTGGACTGTCTTTCAATAAATAGCCTCTAACTCCTGCTTTTAAAGCACGCTGAAAATAACCAGTTCGAGCAAAGGTTGTTAAAATAATGACTTTGCAATTTAACCCTTTTATTTCTTCTGCCGCTTCAAGCCCAGTTTTCCCTGGCATTTCAATATCCATAATACAAATATCAGGCTGATGCTTTCGTACCAAGGTTACTGCTTCTTCCCCATTTGAAGCCTTGCCAACCACTTCCATGTCCTCTTCCAAATTTAGAAGGGACCCGAAGGCGCCCAACAACATTTGCTGGTCCTCTGCTAGTACAATTCTAATCATTTTTACGCCTCCTCCTTATCAGACGGCTTTACGTCATTAGGCACTCTGATTACTAAGGTCGTACCTTCTTTTGTTTGAAGCTCTAAGCTGCCATTAATAAATTCAAGACGTTCTCTCATTCCTAAAAGACCGCTTCCCCTTGTGTCTTTGTCACCTTCGCCTTTATACACACCATTATCATGGATAGTCATCACCAATTCCTTCCATGATTGTTCAATGGAAATGGAACAGGTACTGGCACCACTATGTTTGACTACATTATTTACTGCCTCTTTCATGCACATGCTCAATATGTTCTCCGTTAATAACGGAACATTTTTTATTGAAAAATCCTGGTTTCCATCAAAGTTAATTTCGGCTGCCTTCAGGATTTGTTTCACACGTACAATCTCATCCTTTAATCGGATTCCGCGCATGGATGATACCATTTTTCTTACTTCACTTAACGCCGTTCTTGCGGTTTGCTGCACGTCCTTTAACTCATTACGTGCCTGATCCGGATCTTTTGTAATTAATCTCCTCGCTAAATCACTTTTTAAACCAATAAGTGATAGCTTTTGCCCTAATGTATCGTGAAGGTCACGGGCAATTCTCTGACGTTCTTCCAGCTTAACGAGTTCTGAAATCCGCTTATTGGCATCCTCCAGTTTCTCTTCAAGCTGCCCCATTTCTTTCTTGTTATGAATATTAAAAGGAAGCAGTATGACACTTATCCAAATGATAATGACAAAAGGCAACTGCTTAAGAAAAAGTTCATCCATCTGCACGATGCTAAAGTTAATAGATGCAGAAGTACTAATCAAATGAATAAAATATAAGGTTAAAAACGTAATACGCTCCTTAATGTTACCGATAAAATAGGAGAGAAAAAAGGCGAAATACACATAGCTGAAAAGACTGGTTGATGTGATCGAAATACCAATTAAGATGAAGGTCCAAAGATATACTGGCCATCCTTTAGCAAAGAATGCTATACGATAGAAAACAAAAAAGAGAATGGTTAAAATAATTCCGACAATAATTTTAATAGGTGAGGCTGTTTGAAATATAAAATAAAATGGCAATATGCAAAGAATGGTCCATATATAAGGTGATATACCGCTATTTTTCTGGAATGTCATATACCTCTTGATCATGAAAGAACCTCATTTTCAGCTTTTAATAGTAATTAATTTAATTTTACCACAATTAACCTTTATCTTCATTTACTACTATGTATTCAACCTTCCCTATTCTAGAACAGAAATAACGACAAGCCTAATAATAGGGCTTGCCGTTTCTAAGCTTTCTCCGGTCGAAGAAACTCTTTCTGTTTTTTGACGAGGACCTTAATCTCTTTAAAGCCAACAAACTTTTTCCCCTTCTCATCCCATAGTCGGAATTTGAGTGAGGTTAAGCTGGTTGCTAGCGTAATGGTTGGAACATTTTGCAATGGCAGGGTATTATTATGCGCCTCTTCCAGCTTATAATTTGGTACTCTCGGACTTAAATGGTGTACATGGTGGTAACCAATATTCCCCGTCAGCCATTGTAAGATTTTTGGAAGCTTATAAAAGGAACTGCCTTCAACCGCTGCTTTTACATATTCCCAATGCTGATCTTCCTCAAAATAAGAATCCTCAAAAGTATGCTGTACATAAAAGAGCCAAATTCCTAAAGATCCTGATATTAGGAAGATTGGAGCTTGTACTAATAGGAATGGCTCCCAACCAATTGTCAAACAAAGTACCGCTGTCAAGGCAGCAATCCCGGCATTGGTTATATAGGTATTCATACGTTCATTTAAACGTGCACCTTTTCTATTAAAGCGATTTTTAAGTAGAAAGACGTAAATCGGACCAAGTCCAAACATTACAAGTGGATTACGATATAACCGGTATTTTAATCTCTCCCAAGTTGAAGCAGCTAGATATTCATCCACTGTCAGCACCCAGATATCTCCTGTTCCCCGCTTATCTAAGTTGCTGCTCGTTGCATGGTGAACAGAGTGATCGTGCTGCCATTGATGAAAGGGAAAAACTGTCAATATTCCGGTAATCGTTCCAAGAATCATGTTTGCTTTCCGATTTTTAAAAAAGGAGTGATGGCAGCAATCATGAAAAATAATGAATGTTCTCACCAAAAATCCTGCTGCAAGTACAGAGATTCCCAAGGTAAGTATGTATGAAATGCTGAGGCTTTGATATGCGAGAATCCACAATAAAAAGAAAGGTACCAAGGTATTTATCATCTGCCAAATACTTGCTCGTAGATTTGATTTTTCATAAGGGGCAACTTGCTTCCGTAAATTCTTTTGATTTTGTTCGATCATAACTTTATTCCCTTCTTTCATTTGTTATCAAAAGTATAGCCCTAGTAAAACATCTCTTGTAGAGATAGCTGTCATGTACCAAACATGATAAATGTCATATTCCCCCATTACGCGAAGAGAGGAGAAGCTCATACTTGAGCCTCTCCTCCCCTTTTGGGCATGATTATTTTTTGCAATATAAGTAGTTATTAACCCTTTAAATTTTTTAAAATTTTAGTCACGATAGAAATTATCATTGTTTGTCCTACCCCTTGCATACAGTTTTATAAAGGGGGGATTGAACATGACTAATCCATTATCAGTAGTTCGTTATGTAGTGGCATATGTATTTATTACTTCGGGGGTTATGAAATTAATCAGTTCACACCTAGCTGAGATTTTTATCAATTTAGGCCTGCCTTTTCCCGAACTACTGTTACATGTTACAGCCTTTTTGGAAATAATTTGTGGCATCCTAATTTTACTAAATCGGAGTGTAAAAAATGCAGCCATTCCCTTAATTGGAATTATGATCGCAGCCATTCTCTTAACAAAGCTGCCAACTATCACTACTGGGATTGTACAATTTGCTTTTAACGCAAGATTAGATATTGTTATGTTAGTACTGCTTTTCGTCTTATATACAAGGTCACCAAATTAGCATTTTTCCAGATTGTTTAAGACAATCTGGTCTTATTTTTATGATAAAATAGAAAAAAATTGGAGAAAGGGAGTGAATATTATTTTTCTAAAAGAAAAGGTAAAAAATCTTCCCTCAACTCCCGGAGTTTATTTAATGAAAGATTCCCACGGCACGATTATTTACGTCGGGAAAGCAAAGAATTTGAAACGACGGGTTCAATCCTACTTTCAACATTCAAAAGCTCATCCTCAAAAAATCATTAAACTTGTTAGTAATATTAGGGATTTTGATTTCATTTTGACTGATACAGAATTTGAAGCATTCATGCTGGAATGTAAATTAATTAGGGAAATAAAACCATTATTCAATAAAATGATGAAAAGTCCGCAATCCTATTCGTATATTGTCATTGATAGGAATAAAGTGTTTCGAACCATTGATATAACAAACACAAAACAAGAACAGGATGGAAGGCTTTACTTCGGTCCATTTCCAAGTAAAACTAGAGTTGAACAAGCGATTATTGGGATAAAGGAATCCTTTAAAATCCTTTGCAGCAGCAACAAGATAAACCATTTTCCTTGCTTAAACTATTCCCTAGGCTTGTGTATTGGCATGTGCCGCGGGGATTCTTCTATTCAAGAGTATAATAAAATAATAGATAACATCATTGGATTATTGTCTAGCATCGACATGGGAATTCTTGAAGAAATGAAGCAGCGAATGGCTGTGGCTTCTGAAAATTTTGATTTCGAATCAGCGGCAAGGTATAGAGACAGGATTGAGGCTATTAATTTCTTAATTAAGAAGGAAAAGGTCATCGAATTCACAGAAAAGAAGCAGAATTTAGCTGTTCTTGAATTTTTAAATGATGAAACCTACAAACTTTTTCTCATAAAACGTAACAAAATCCTCTATAGTAAAAAATTTGATATTGATCGTACATCCGTTGAACAACTTGGTTTGCTCATTTTAACTAATTTTTATAATGATTCAATTCAACTATTCAAAGAATTAGGCAGAGATGAAATCGACGAAGCCCAAATCATTTATAATTTTATTAAAAGCAGCCATTGCCGTTATATAACCATACCGAAAAAATGGATTCTCCAGCAAAACCAAGCAAATGTTGAAAAAGCACTTACTAAATTACTCTCTATTAAAAGTAAAGCAAAAACCACATAAATAGCCCTCAGGATGTCTCAAGG
>JAPSKD010000340.1 GCA_031177865.1 Bacillus sp. (in: firmicutes)
GTTTTACCGGGATTTGGTCTTTCCATGGGATACACACTCATTTATCTAAGCTTAGTCGTGTTGATTCCAATTGCATTCCTATTCTTAAAAGCATCGACGATCAGCCTTGCAGAATTTTGGGAGACCGTTACGGATGACAGAGTGGTTGCTTCCTATAAATTGACGATTTATACATCGTTTATTGCAGCTTTGGTTAATGCGGTATTCGGGACACTGATTGCCTGGGTATTGGTAAGGTACGATTTTTATGGGAAACGAATCATTGATGCCCTGGTCGATTTACCGTTTGCTCTTCCAACGGCGGTGGCAGGGATTGCGCTTACCACCATTTATGCTCCTAATGGCTGGATAGGGCAATACTTTGAAGCCATGGGGATAAAGGTAGCTTATACGCCGCTTGGTATCATGGTTGCCTTAACTTTTATCGGACTTCCTTTTGTCGTACGTTCCGTACAGCCGGTATTGCAGGATTTAGACCGTCAATATGAGGAGGCAGCCTCTACACTTGGTGCCAGTTCGACTCAGATTTTCGTAAAAATTATCTTACCGGCCATTTTCCCCGCTATCCTAACAGGATTTGCCCTTGCTTTTGCAAGGGCTTTGGGGGAATATGGCTCTGTTGTATTCATATCCGGGAACATGCCGATGAAAACGGAAATTGTTCCATTACTAATCATAACGAAATTGGAGCAATTCAATTATGCTGGTGCTGCAGCGATCGCCGTGGTCATGCTTGTATTTTCATTCGTTCTATTATTCTTAATCAATTTTTGGCAATGGAGAACAACAAAAAAATATCAAATGAACTAGAGGAGATAGGGGAATATGATTGTTCAAGAGCTTCGAGAGAAAAATGTAAAAGCCAATTCCGAGCCAGGTCTCCTAAAAAAATGGGCGTTAATCACGATTGCCTTAGGATTTCTAGGTATCTTCATTCTTGTGCCTTTAATCGCTGTGTTCTCTGAGGGCCTAAATAAGGGAATTGAGCTGTACTTCGCATCTTTAACAGAACATGACGCCTTATCAGCGATTAAATTAACGTTACTTACAGCTGCGATAACGATACCCGTTAACACGATTTTCGGTGTGCTAGCTGCTTGGGCGATAACAAAGTTTAATTTTAAAAGTAAAAATATTTTAATTACGCTAATTGACATCCCGTTTGCGGTATCACCGGTCATTGCCGGCCTCGTTTTTGTTCTATTGTTTGGTTCACAGGGAGTTTTGGGTCCGTTTTTAGAGGCAAATGATATCAAAATTATCTTTGCAGTTCCAGGAATCATTTTAGCGACTATTTTTGTTACGTTTCCATTTGTGGTCAGAGAACTTATCCCAATCATGCAGGAACAAGGAACAGAGGAAGAACAAGCAGCCATCACGCTTGGTGCAAGCGGCTGGCAAATGTTCTTTAGAGTAACATTGCCGAATATTAAGTGGGGTTTGCTTTACGGGATTATTCTTTGTAACGCTCGAGCCATGGGTGAATTTGGAGCGGTATCCGTTGTTTCCGGCCATATTAGAGGTTTAACCAATACGATTCCGCTTCATGTTGAAATTTTGTATAACGAATACAATTTTACGGCAGCTTTTGCTGCAGCTTCGTTACTTGCACTTCTAGCCATATTGACGTTAATTTTAAAAAGCCTGGTAGAGTGGAAAACGAAAAAACACTAAAAGAGTTCATGTGTCATTAAAATGGAGGATTGTAGAAATGGGGATTACAATCAAAGATGTATCAAAGGCGTTTGGAACATTTCCAGCGGTCAAAAATGTCGATCTAGAAATTCCAACAGGAGATTTTGTGGCTTTATTAGGACCTTCGGGTTCCGGTAAAACCACGCTGCTTAGGCTGATTGCCGGTTTAGAGGGGTTAGATACTGGAGGGATCTTTTTCAATGATAAGGACTACACCTATAAAACCATTAAGGAACGGAATGTAGGATTTGTTTTTCAAAATTATGCGTTATTTAAGCATATGACCATATTTGATAATATCGCTTTTGGATTAAAGGTAAGACCAAGAAAAACCCGTCCCTCTAAAAATGAAATTGCCGATAAGGTAAATGAATTGCTGAAGCTCGTTCAATTAGAGCATCTCGCCAACCGCTACCCCTCACAGCTTTCAGGGGGACAAAGGCAACGGATTGCATTGGCAAGGGCACTTGCCGTAGAACCGGAAGTCCTGCTGCTTGACGAACCATTTGGAGCATTGGATGCGAAAGTACGTCAGGAACTGCGTCACTGGTTAAGGGAAATCCATCAAAAGCTAAACATTACCACGATTTTTGTTACCCACGACCAAGAAGAGGCACTGGAAATGGCTGATACCGTAGTCGTAATGAATCAAGGAAAAATTGAACAAATTGGCTCACCGGAGGAAGTGTATCAGAAACCTGCAAACGCTTTTGTTTACAGTTTCTTAGGAAGAGTCAACGAGTTTCAGGATTCTGAGGCGTCGGAGGCAATTAGTTATATTCGGCCCCATGAAATTGTTCTGCGTAAATTTTCCCAAGGAAACAGCATTTTGTCCGAGGTTTCACATATTCATATTATCGGTTCTACTGTAAGGATCGAATTAAGACGGCAGGATACGGGTGTTCTTTTTGAATCCGAGATGAGTATCGATCAGTATCACAATTTGGGTCCTATAAAAAGAGGAGATATTCTTTTTGCAGAATTTAAAAATATTGTTGTATTTGATTCTAGTTCAGAAAATAAAATAACACATGAAGCAAAAATTGGTATTAGTAACACGTTAAAAAGCAAATTAATATAGAAGGAAAAGGTGCTAGGAAATCCTGGCACTTATTTTTATTGAGGAATCGTTATGGTTGAAATATACATGCTATTAAGCATACATTAGAAATAAGAATCTTTGCAAAATAACTATCGGAAGGGCGGATAAGATGAAATATAATTTTGATGAGATCGTTAATCGGAGAGGTACTTATTCTGTAAAGTGGGATGGAGGCCAACTCATAAAAAATATGGGTCTAACGGAAAGGTATGATGAAGATACCATACCGTTGTTTACGGCTGACATGGATTTACCAGTTCCCCAACCCTTAATCGACGCCTTACATAAGACCGTTGATCATCGAATTTTTGGTTATTCTGTATTTCCTGATGAGTATTTCGCAGCTGTACAGCATTGGTTCAAAAAGAGACATGATTGGGAGTTCAAGAAGGAAGAAATCGTATATAGTCCAGGTACGGTCCACGCCTTGAATGTTGCTGTAAGGGCACTTACACAACCAGGAGATGGAGTAATCATCCAACGGCCGGTTTATCCTCCTTTTACATCTTCTATCGAGGCAAATGGACGAACGGTAGTAAATAATGCGCTCAAGAGTGATGACGAAGGCTATTATTCGATTGATTTTGCAGATTTTGAAGCGAAGGCCAAAGATGAAAATACGAAAATGTTCATTTTGTGTAATCCGCATAATCCAACTGGTAGAGTGTTTACAAACGATGAGCTAAGAAAATTAGCAGATATTTGTGTGGAAAATGACGTGCTAATCATTGCGGATGAAATTCATGGCGATATCGTCCGACATAATCAAAGCTTTATTCCGATTGCCAAAGCAGCACCTGAGCATGCTGACAAGATTATCACATTTACTGCGATTAACAAGACCTTCAATGTAGCAGGACTTCATTGTACCAATGTCATTATCACGAATCCTGAGCTGAAGAATACCTTCTATGGCGTCATGGGCATGCATCTGCCATCACCCTTTACCGTCTCAGCCCTTATTGCCGTTTACCATGAGGGAGAGGATTGGTTAGATCAGCTGAAAGAATATATCGACGGAACAATGGAATGGGCCGTAGGATTTTTAGCGGAGAACATGCCAAAAGTGAAGGTGAGAATACCAGAGGGAACCTACATTATGTGGATGGACTTTAGCGGCTACGGCATATCACCAGATGAAGTTCATGACCGAATCTACAACAAAGCCAATGTCCTATTGGAAGATGGTAAAATGTTCGGAGAAGAAGGCTTACACTATCAAAGAATCTGTATTCCATCACCAAGACCGATGATAAAAGAAGCATTTGAGAGAATCGCTAGGGAATTTGCCGACTTAAAATAGGTATTTGGTGATTTAGTTGCGGATAGCGGAAACTACTGGCGGATGGCAGAAGATACTGGAGGATGGCGAGAAATACTGGAGGATGGCTGAAAATACTGGTGGATGGTGAGAAACACTGGCGGATGGCAGAAAACACTGTGGATGGCAGAAAATACTGGCGGATAGCAAAAAATACTGGCGGATAGCAAAAAATACTGGCGTATAGCAAAAAGCTAGCAAGGTGATAGTGCACATTACACAAGTTGATATCCCTAAAAAAGCACTAAGTTTCATAGGAGTGGTGATATGGAGAGCAGCATGCTTCAAACCTGCACGAACCTGATACAGAATGCGAAAAACATTGTCGTCCTAACGGGTGCTGGCATTAGTACCGAATCAGGTATCAAGGATTTTCGTTCACAAACAGGGATTTATCAGATGGCACCTGAATATATTCTTTCACTTGATAATTTTTATCATAACCCAGCTGGGTTTTATCAATTTGCTATTGAAAATCTTTACCACCCAGAAGCACGCCCTAATCAAGGACATGAGATCCTGGCTCAATGGGAGAACGATGGGAAGGTTAGCCATATTATCACGCAAAATATTGATGGCCTCCATCAAAAAGCAGGTTCTAAACAGGTCATTGAATTTCATGGGACGATGAAAACCGCTTCTTGTCAAAACTGCGGAAAAACCTATTCAACCGAAGAAATAATAAACAGACTAAATACGATGGAAGAATTTTATGTTTGTGACCACTGTAGTACGCCTGTTAAAAACAAAAGGTACATCAAACCCGATGTTGTCCTATTTGGAGATACTGGTAAATGGTTTACGATGGAGGGCTTCAACGAAATTATTAACATCATCCATCAAGCGGACTGCCTATTAGTATTGGGAACAAGTTTAAAGGTAACTCCATTCTCGACATTCCCACAATATAGAAGAGAAGGTACCCCTATGATTATTGTCAATAAAGGCGATACCCCATTTGACAAAAGCAAGGATTCATATGTAATTCATGACTCCATCGGAGCGACATTAACCAAAATTAATAATCACATTAATCCACCTATTTCCTAGAGGTGGATTTTTTCATGTAAAAACAGTTTTGATTATTTAAAAAGATTGATATAATTTTTGTTAAATAGTAGAAACAAAGAATAGGAG
>JAPSKD010000341.1 GCA_031177865.1 Bacillus sp. (in: firmicutes)
TGCAGAAGAAGGCGACGTTCAAACGGGTGTTAACATTATCCTACGTGCTCTTGAAGAGCCAGTACGTCAAATCGCACACAACGCAGGCCTTGAAGGATCTGTTATCGTTGAGCGCTTGAAAAACGAAGCTGTAGGAGTAGGCTTCAACGCAGCTAACGGACAATGGGTAAACATGTTCGACGCTGGTATCGTTGATCCAACTAAAGTAACTCGTTCTGCATTACAAAACGCAGCATCTGTAGCAGCAATGTTCTTAACAACTGAAGCTGTTATCGCTGACAAGCCTGAAGAAGGCGGCGGCATGCCTGATATGGGCGGCATGGGCGGCATGGGTGGAATGGGCGGCATGATGTAATTCATGCTCCCTGAAACCTTTAAATATAGGGTTTCTGGACCCTGATACACTCTAAAGTTAACCTAAGGGTAACTTTAGAGTAACATTTTCATGAAAAAAGGGTCCAAATCAGAGGTTTTCCATGAGTTCTTTGAACTTTTGGGAAGCCTCTTTTTTCATTTCTTTTGTTACATGCAAATAAACATTTTTCGTCGTATCTTCATCCTTGTGGCCTAATCGTTCCATGATTTGTGGAAGACTTACCCCTGCCTGTGCTAATAAAGATGTATGGGTATGACGTAATGAATGTGGCGTAAGCTTAGGATTTAATTCTGCTATTTTTAACAAGCGTCTCATACGATTTTCGATTTTTTTAATATAAAGTGGGTAACCAGGTAGTTCCTCATCAATGCTTGAAAATACAAAACCTTCATCTTGAAAAATATCCCTGTACTTCATCATCGTTTCCTTTTGAGATAATTTATGCTTACTTAATTCCTTAACCACAGTTTCGTCTATATCAAGGATACGCACCGCTGCTGGTGTTTTAGGCGGCAATAGTTTGTATACTTTTCTATTATTTGTAGGATTATAATATGTTTTTGAAATGCTAATGGTCTGCTCCGCAAAATCAATATCACGCCATTTTAAGGCGCACAGTTCACCTGCACGTACACCAGTATATGCCATTAATAAAAAGATGGGGTAATCTTGATCTAATCCAAACTTTTTCGCTATTTGGAGGAAATGCTTAAGTTCTTCTTTCTCCAAATAGTTCGGTAAACCTTTTCGTCCTTCCAGCTCTTCAATAGTTTTTTTGCTGTTTAGGAACCTGAGTATACTCTGTCGGGTCTTTTTTAAGTATTTCTAACTCCACTGCTTTTTTGAAAATCATTCTCCCAGTTCGGTGAGCGCCGTCAATAGTATTCTGAGCATACCCCCTTTTCTTTAAGTCATTTAAGGCGTTTTGGTATTGTCTTCTAGTAATGTCTTTTAATTTTAACTTGGCAAAATAGTCTGAAAGCCTTTTAATTTCATGTTTACGAATTCGTACAGTGCTTTCTTTTACAATACCAGTCCCCTCATAAAGGGATAACCACTCGTATGCAAAGTCCTCAAAAGTCACGTCAGTCTCTTCAACATAGAGACCTTGATTTATTTCGTTTTTTAGAATAGCGGAAGCTGCTTCAGCCTCTTTTTTGGTTCGGAAGCCGCCTTTTTTCTTTTGCTTCCGTTCCCCGGTCTTAGGATCTTTTCCTATATCCATAATGAATGCCCAACTTGCTCCGCATTTGCATTTTTTCTTATTATCACATTTACAACGTGGTCGATAAATATGAGCCATAGATTATTCCTTCCCTTCTTTTTCTGCTATACGTATTCTATATGCTTCTTGCTTACAAGCCTCATTACAATACTTTTTGCGTCCGAATTTTACTAAAGGTAACCGACAATTCTTATTTTCACAAAGGTAGACATTTTTAGAGTCGTTAATGGTTTGCCAGAGCTCATAATAAATAGCAGCAAGCAAATATCTTGTGTATCTCCGTTCTGTAATCATAAATCCCTTTGTTGAAGGATTAGAGATAAGGTCTCCTGTACCTAAATTGATCCCGTCCGATATACGTGATTCCAAAATTTTTGCTAGTGTATATTGGGCAATTTCTAGTAGGGGTTTTTCTTCAAAGTCCTCTGGTAACATAAGAATTGCTTCCCCATTGGTCCAGTGGACAAAATAACGGTCTGTTACTTCTCTATCTTCAGCCAAACTACCAAACATCCCTCTGCGCATTTTAATTTCAACTATCTCATATATCAGCTCATCAGAGCTTGCTTTTTTTACGGCATGATATAATCTTAAAATTTTTTGAACGCCATTTATATGCCATTGCCATAATTCGATAGGTTCAAGGACGCTGAAACCATAATTTGTAAAAATGAAGTTTGGTTGTAAAGTCGCCTTTATTAATGGGGATTGGGAATTCACCTGATCATAATCCGGGGGTTTAATTCCTAAAAGCCCATACTTCTTTGAAAATGCTTCTACGTCTTTGATGGATTTTAAACTAGCAAATTCGCTCATTAACTCCTTATTATTAAAAACCATCTGATGGGAATCCTCTTCTAACCCAGCCAGTTTTATAACATATGAGATTCTCCCCCCTAAAGCCTTACTCCAATTATCGATACTGTTCTTTAGCATTTCCTTGGAGGCAGGACCTAAGTTCTGTTCCTCAACTAATATGTGGTCGGTTTCCACAAGTTCTACAGGGTATAAGTTAATTTTTGAACTATGGGATAACGGATAATAGTTATACATTTAATATCCTCCTTTTAAAATAGTTACTACTTGTTACGATAAAAGTCATTTATAACCAAACTAAACGTAACAAGAATAGATATAATGATTGTAGCACCAGCACTAACATCAATCAATATTAAAGGAGGAAAACTATGAAATATCTTATGAGGAATGAAGAAATCAGAAGGGCTAAGGATTCAGTTCCTAATTGGCTTATTGCTGAAAAGTTAGGTATTCATGAAAATTCTTTCTATCGTCTATTACGACAAGAATTACCCAAAGAGAAGAAAGAAGAGATTTTAAAAATAATTGAAGAATTAAAGCGGGATTACTTTGCTTAAAGGAGGCCTTTTAAATGAGTGAACAAAAACTACCTCAAATCTTAACAGCCCAGCATATTGCTAAATATTTAGGGATTTCCCGACGACGTGTTTATGAGCTTTTACAGATGAGTGAAGAAGCTGGAGGGATAAAGTGTTTTCAGATTGGTTTATCAAAGCGAGTAGATAAAGATGACTTTTTCAGGTGGATTGAAAGGAAGAAAGAAAACAGATGATACGAACTTGATTAAAAGGAGGTACTTAATTGAATACATCCCAAATATCACCAAACGGAAAAGCGGCTACAGCGTATGCATGTAAATTAAATTGGTCAGTCTTTCCCCTTCATACACCAAACGGAAAACTTTGCTCCTGTCATAATCCTAATTGTCAAAGCGCTGGTAAACACCCTCGTACAAAAAACGGTTTAAAAGCAGCTTCAACTAATCTCGAGGTAATAAATGAGTGGTGGAATAAGTGGCCGGATGCCAATATAGCGATAGCCACAGGACAAAGGAGCGGATTTGTTGTTTTAGATGTTGATCCTCGACATGGTGGGGAAGATTCTTTAGATCTATTAATAAATCAGTATGGACCACTTCCAAATACAATAGAGGCTATTACAGGGGGAGGAGGACGCCATATATTATTTAAAAATCCTGGTTATGTCAAAAACCGAACAAACATATTACCTGGATTAGATGTTAGGGGAGAAGGAGGATACATAGTAGTATCTCCCTCTTTACATGTTAGTGGGAAAAGGTACGAATGGGAGTTTTCAAGCAGACCGCTTGATGTCTCATTATCTGATATGCCCGATTGGTTGTTACAGATGATAGTCGAGCCTGTGAAGGATAAATATGTAAAGAAGCCAGATAACTATTGGGTAAATGTCATTGAAGGCGTCGGTGAGGGAGAGCGGAACATGTCCGCTGCTTCCCTTTCCGGGTACCTACTAAGGCATGGTATAGCGGCCCCTATAGTTTATGAGTTAATGCTTTTATGGAATGAGAGAAATAACCCACCTCTGTCTATCGGGGAACTAGATTCAACTTTTCATAGCATATTGAATAAGGAAATAAAACGGTTAAAGGGGGAGAAAGAAAATGGGAGTCAACCCTGAATTAATGGCCCAATATGAAGCTGCTAAAGAGGCGAAAAACGAAGAACGTAGGAATCTAGAACCAGTAGAATGGAGCCCCCCTATTCCGTTTGAGGAACACGTCCTTCCTCCCTTTCCAGCAGAGATATTTCCGAATTGGTTAAGACAGTATGTGGAAGGTGTAGCCGAATCCACTCAAACCCCTTTGGATGCTGCGGGCATGGGAGCTATCTCTATCTTATCAACTGTCCTTGCTAAAAAATTCTGTGTTCGTTTAACAGGTGAATGGACTGAATCCTTAAACACCTATATTATATTAGCACTTCCTCCGGGCAATCGGAAAAGTGCTGTCCTTAAAGCACTACAGGAACCGGTCACTGCATATGAAAAAGAGAAACGTGAACAATTAGCAAGTGAGGTATCCGAGCAAAAGGCAAAGCGGAAAGCCAAACAAAAGCGTGTAGAACAGCTTGAAAAGGAATACGCCAAAGATGGCAACGGAGTGATATTACAAGAAATTGTTGCATTGAATAAGGAAATTAACGAGGAAGATTTAATTTCTTTACCTCGTTATATAACTGAAGATGTGACACCAGAAAAACTCGCAGACTTAATGGCTGAAAACTATGAAAGAATAGCTTTGCTATCTGCGGAAGGGGGCGGAATATTTAGTATTATAGCCGGCCGCTATACCGGGGACGGCAAAGCTAACTTAGAAATATTTCTAAAAGCTTTTAGCGGAGATTATTGTGCTATAGATCGGATGGGGAGAGAGACAAAAATATTGAATAATCCTGCTTTAACCATTTGTCTTTTTGTCCAACCAAGTGTAGTGCAAGATGTTCCTATCAGTTTTATTGAACGGGGATTCATGCCAAGGATTTTATATTCATTTCCACGATCTTTGGTGGGGTATCGAAAGATTACTCCACAACCTATCGAAGCAGAGGTAAAAGAGCAATATGAAAAGCGAATCAAACAATTAATGAGGCTAGATGTCTCTGAAACTGTTGAGCTTACGCTTAGTACCATGGCCAGCTTAGAGGAAATAGCGCTTAGGGAAGAAATAGAAGAAATGCTTCTTGAAGGAGCGGCTTTAGCAGATATAAAAGAATGGGGGAGCAAACTTGCAGGGCAAATTATCCGGGTGACAGGATTACTTCACATAGCAGAACATGTCCAATCCTTACAATTG
>JAPSKD010000342.1 GCA_031177865.1 Bacillus sp. (in: firmicutes)
GAATTCTTCACCTTTGTTCACTAATTATAATTAAGAAATCCGGCCGTCGAAGAGAACCGGATTTCCCAATAAATCTAATGATGATGTTCAGAATTTTGATTTGGATTTTCCAAATCTTTTTGCAAGAATTCTAACTCACTTTTAGAAAGTTCTCCTACAATAAACTGTTTAGTTGGCATAATGGTAGAACCATTGTTGCCAGCATGAATCTTTATAAAATATAGTCCTTGACTTTCAAAGTCTTTACTTAAAAGATACATACCCTTGCCTATTTCCACGGCCTCTTCCATACTATAATGAAGAGATCCATCTTGTTTCCATATCTCAAAATGGACAAAATCTGCGCCTTCAACTTTACTTCCATCTTGGGTGAGTATAACCTCAATGGTCTCCTGTTTATTTTCTGAAAAGGAATCAGGTATTACAATCTCTGCTTCCAGAGGTTTTTCTTTTCTGTATAAATTTTCAACATTTTCTTCGAGTGAACATGCACTTAATGATAGGCTGAAAATTGATAGTAAAAGAATATATATATGTTTTTTCACGGTATAAAACATCCTTTACATTTCAAATTAGCCATTCATAAATCTTTTCACTGCTGATATTCTTTGGATAATAAGAAGATCAATGACCCACAGAATAATGAGTGACAGACCAACTAGTGGAAACAAAATGCCTAGACCAACTAACAGGACTAGGAATGTCCTTGTTTTTGCTTTACTAGGTGCTTTAGGGGCACCCATTCCTTTTTTAGGTTTATGTTTTATCCATAAATAGAAACCACTTATGGCTACAAAAATGATCCCTAAACATAACACCAGGCTTATTAACTGGTTCACCAAGCCAAATTGTGTCCCTTTATGCAAGGTAATTCCCCACGCTACTATTTTGCCAATTAAACCGTAGTTATCATAACCATAATCAGATAGAACAGCTCCTGAATATTGGTCAATATGGACCGTAACTTCATCTTGGGCTTTTGGTGGAAAAGCTGACAATGTATACACGCCTTCTTTTTCACTTGGAAAGATTACTGTATAACTTGGATGAATACCCTCACTTTTTGCTATGGAAACCACATCGTCAATTGAAAGTGGAATAAAACCTTGAATGTCTGACTTAGGCACATCTAAGTTCTCAGCTGCCCAAGGGACATCTGCTATATCTTTTGTTTTGATAGAGGAGGTTGGAGCACTCCCTGTCCATACAGAAGGAGGATATCCAGCACCGGAATTAGTGGTAAGTGTTTGAAAATGACTGCCCCAAAAACCAGACCAAGGCAATCCAGTCATGATTAAAAATAACATTCCTGCCGATATCCAAAAAGCAGGTACCGCGTGCAGGTCTCTTCTAAGAACCCTATCACCGTTTTTAACTCTAGGAAATAATACACCGAAAATACGTAGTTTTTTTCTTGGAAACCATAAGTAGAGGCCAGTTATGATTAACACTAGCGCCCAACAAGCAGCTAATTCTACTATTCTATCTCCCAATGTACCAGCCATCAGTTCACCGTGAAATTCTTCGATTTTGTCCATTATTCTATCATCGTTATTTAGTTCACCAATGGATTTACCCGTATAAGGGTCTAAAAATACTGTAATAGACGTATCATTTGATAGAATACTTACTTCGCTAGAGCGTGTGGCATTCTCCCCTGGACGATACTTCGTTATCACTGCACCGGGATATAATCTCTTAACTTCATTGATCTGTTCTGATGCTGATATTTTGACACCTTGTTGAGTTACTTCATAGTATTCTTTATAAATTACTTGTTCAATCTGTGGCTTAAATAAGTAGATTGAACCAGTAACTGCAAGAATAATAAGAAATGGAGCAAAAATCAGTCCAGCATAAAGGTGCCATCTCCAAACAGCTTGATAGAAAGATTTATTAGTTTGTTTGTCATTTGATTGGGGGTACTTTGCATTTATGTTTTCAACATCCATTTTTTCTCCTCCTACTTTATTGAATGACAGCAGCTTATACCAGAAGAAAGGTTGCCATCTTAGCACTTATCGTAGTATCCTTCAAATAATCATTACAAATGATATGTGAAACCTATTTTCTATATCCCGAAATCTTAGCAAACCACAATGAGGACAACATGCATGCTCTATATGTTGATGCTTCTTTATCAATTGAACTGAAAATCTCGTATTTGAATTCTTATAGCAATAAGAACAACTATTCGACAAAGTACTGCTTTACAGAATGAGGGTAACTCGCATTTGATGTTTTAAGTACTTTCTACTATTCAATTAAAGGTTTTATATCTCGGTAAACCGTCATATCGGAGACTTTTAATCTTTGACTTATATCCAAAACACGCAATGTTCCTTCTTGTTCTAACCATGTTACTATTTGTTGTTGTCGTTCAATTGGTAACATACTATACCACCTTTCCATACTAGATAACATACACAATTTAGTAAAGATAAACATTCTGGTGGCTTATAAGTATAAGAAAAAAACATATTGCTAAATCGTAATTATAACGATATAATGCAAAACGTAATGATTACGGTTTTTTTGAGAGGAAAGGGGAATTTTGATGAATTTAGCTAGGAGTAAGAATCGGTATATTAGCAAGTTCTTATGTAACATGATTGTTGTATTGGCTGTTGTTAGCTTGTTAGCTGCGTGTACAGATACCGTGGATAATGATAAAGAAGAAGGAAGTAAGCATATCAATTTTCTTTATAATTTTTCTACTAATTCTCTTGATCCGCATGTTGATTCAAGTTATGTTCCACTTAGAGCAGGAATAACAGAAACGTTAGTTAAATTAGATGAAGAGAATTTAACAATTGCCCCTTGGCTAGCTAAGGATTGGAGTGGTGAAGACGGAATTCATTGGACAATTAATCTTCGTAAAGGGATTACATTTCATAATGGAAAAGAGATGGATGCTGACGCAGTAAAGGCATCTCTGGAACGTGCTCTTCAAGAAAGTGTTGCGATTCAAAATGCATTGAAAATAGATACAATTGAAGCAGATGGTTATACCTTACATATCACTACAAAGCAACCCTTCCCAGAATTTGTATCTGAACTTGTAAACCCAAATGTATCCATTATTGATGTAACAGCAGACGATATTGTTAATCATCCAGTAGGTACAGGACCTTTCACATTAAAATCATTTGAGCCTGGAAGTAAGCTCGAACTTAAGCGTTATGATGAATATTGGGATGGACCTTCAAATCTTGATTCTGTTACATTCTCGTTTAATGAGGATGCAAATGCTCGAACGCTTGCTCTAAAGTCTGGACAAGTTGATATTGTTTATCGTCCAGAGGTTGAAAGCTTGGAATCATTAGAAACTCAAGATGGCATGAAAGTTGAAGCAACGGAGACGTTTCGTGTGCATCAAATGACAATGAATATGGAGCGGAAAAGCTTACAGGACGTTAATGTTCGACGAGCTGTTGATGCTTTAATAGATCGTCAAAAGATTGTTGATACCGTTCTTTTAGGATATGCAGAGCCTGCTGAAGGACCATTTGCACCATCATTACCATTTGCACCATCTTATGAAAAGAGTGAAAAAACAGGAAAAAAAATAGCGGTTAACTATTTGGAGGAAGCTGGCTACACATTTAAAGATGGGAAAATGCAAAAAGACGGAGAGCAACTTTCATTTACTCTATTAACCTATAGTTCAAGGGCAGATTTACCTTTAATTGCTCAAGTATTTCAATCAGATGCAAAACAAATTGGTATTAATGTGGAGCTTCGTCAAATCGATACTCCAGAAGAATATATGGCATCAAACCGTGATTGGGATTTGGCCACATATAGTAATTTAACAGCTCCTCGTGGGGATGCCGGTTATTATTTGAATGCGACGTATCATCCAACTGGTGCGCTTAACTTTAGTGGTGCCTATGAACCGGAATTAACGGAGATTATTGATAAACTAAACCAGACAGTAAGCCAAGAAGAAAGAGCGGTGCTTGCAGAACAGGCAGCCGACTATGTTCATGAAAATGTGATTAACTCCTTTGTTTTACATCCTTCTACAATTGTTGCATATAACGAAAATAAAGTAACAAATTGGGTTACCACACGCAGTGAATATTACATGATTACAAATAAGCTGGATGTGAAGTAAATGCTTCGAATTATTGCGAGGAAATTTCTTGAAGTTCTCATTTTTATGGTGTTTATTACATTTATTAGTTTTCTATTTGTAAGACTAGCTCCTGGAGATCCTGTATTAACAATATTAAATGTAGATGAGTTATCAGTTAGTCAAGAGCAAGTTGAGAAATTGAGAGAAGACATGGGCTTTAATAAGCCCTTGCTTATTCAATATGGACTTTGGTTAATGAAGTTTATTCAACTGGATTTAGGAACATCCTATGTAACTGGTCAACCTGTAATGGAAATGATTCTTACTAGTCTTCCAGCCACGATTGAGTTGACCTTAGGTTCATTACTTGTCATGTTGGCTGTTTCGATACCATTAGGCTCGCTAGCTGCTCTTTATCGTAATAGTTGGATTGATCATATCAGTCGTATTCTATCTATTTTGGGTGCTGCTGTCCCTAGCTTTTGGCTGGGATTAATTTTAATCGACCTATTTGGAGTACGATTGGGCTTGCTCCCTACAATGGGACGAGATGGGTTTACTTCTATGATTTTACCCTCACTTACACTAGGTTTAGCCATCTCAAGTGTTTATGTACGCTTACTTCGCTCGAGTTTACTAGAGTCATTGAGTCAGGAATTTGTCCGGTCAGCGAGAGCTCGTGGTTTGTCAGAAAGACGTATTTTTGTTTTGCACGCTTTTCGACATAGTATCCCTCCCGTTATCACAATATTTGGGGTTAGTTTAGGAAGCTTAATTGGCGGCGTAGTTGTTATTGAAGTATTATTTGCTTATCCAGGAATTGGAAAACTGGTTATTGATGCTATTCGTCAGCGAGATTATCCCCTTATCCAAGGATATATTTTAATTATGGCCATTGCTGTTTTTGTTGTTAATACCTGTGTAGATCTATCGTATCGCTATTTAAATCCTGAATTGAAACTAAAAGAAAGGGAGACCAACTGATGAAAGCAACGTCGTTACAAGTACAAAAATTAAAAACATACAGTTGGAAAATGACCGTATTATTTACTGCTATAGCTATTATTTTGGGGGTGACCATCTATACGTTCTTGTTTTTAAGGCATGACCCTTTTTTGACAAATCTCGATGGACGTCTTCAAGGAATGAGCTTCCAGCATCCTCTCGGA
>JAPSKD010000343.1 GCA_031177865.1 Bacillus sp. (in: firmicutes)
GAAAACAGCATTTACAGTTAGAAGTATCATTTTGCATTTCTCCCTTTTATTATTTCATACCACTCCACAGCGAAGGCTGTACCTAACAAACAACAAAGACTGCTCACAACTAATATAGCTAAAACATCCAATCGGATAATTTCCTGAAAACTTGATGATAAAAAGAGGCTTACAATAGGTGGAATAAACAATAATGTAAGATGTTTTAACTGAAATGTAGAGGCTTTTTCAATCCATTCTAATTTCATTATTCCAGTTAAGAGGAAGATAAATAGCACAAGCATACCAACGACACTACTTGGCAAGGGAAGATGAAAAACTGTAACAATACCACGACCAAGTATTAAAAACCCTAAAATGATTAAAAGCTGCAAAAACCAACTTAGATTCACTTACCCGCCCCCTTGGTATAATCTGTTAATTTTAGTTTAAGGTAATTTTGAACCCGTATCAGCAATTTCGTAATAAAATCTTACATGATATTTTGCTATCAATTTTAAAAAACGTAAGAAATTATTACAAATATAAAAACTGCCTCCTAATATGAAAGCAGTTCATCTAAAAAAGAACGCAATTCTTATTAAAGAATTGCGCCCGTTTGTTTAAGAGTGAAATTATTTCTTTACTCTATAAACAAGTGCTTTGTTAAAATTGTAAATGCTATTTAATATTTTTTTGAAGAATGACAAAGCAACCAACTTCTTTAAGGTATAACAGTCGTTTTTAACTGCGAATAAATCTTAGAACTACCACTGTAAATATCTGCTCTTGTGAAACTACCTGCCGTACCAGCTGTAGCAGTTCCATTATACGACATATACTCACATTGCCCCATAATTACACCGTATTTTCCAGTGGTATTGGAAATCCAACTAGGTATACCTACTGTACGATCACCGCTACAAGATCCTGGTAATCCATTGCTATTTTTCTAAAAATATAATTTTCAAATAAAGTAAAGGTTATCTTTTTCCTTATCGCTAACTTATAATAAGTGAGGAAAATGGACTAATCGAAAAGCTATAAAACTTTGGATTTCGGCCCATTTTCCTTCTAGTTATCATGGTCAGGATCTTAAAAGGTAGCTAAAGCAAACAATGATCATTAAAGTAAACAATCTCGGAAAGTATCTTGCAGCCTGGAATATTCTTAAAAGCTTCCCTTGCTTCTTTTTCTGTGTCAAATTCAAACATCGCAGTATTTTCCTCTGAATAGAGAGTGATCACCCACATAAAAAATCCCCCCAATAAAAGATTACTTTTCCTCTTTTCTCATAGACTGATAGATAATTTCAAAAGCAACATATTCTTTAAAAACATACTGAATCTACTCTCTATTGTGTTGCAGTCATTTCTTTGTCAAAGCTTGATTAATTTCTGTACTTTTACCTAATTCGGTTTTACTCTAGTTTTCTCCCCTTTATGTCACCTATATCTACTCCCGCAAACCAATTACCGTTGCCAATTTTCTAAGATTCATCCTTATAAAAACTTATTTAATCTCTGTCAAATAGAGCTGCCCCAGAAATTCCTGGTTTTGTCATCTCAAAAGGATTTAAAATAAGATCAAGCTCTTCCACTGTTAACACATCATACTGGAGGCATAGTTCACGTACCGATTTACCTTTTAAAATCGCTTCTCTTGCGATACGAGCTGCCACTTCATACCCAATATGCGGATTAACAGCCGTAATAATTCCTACACTTTGTTCCACATACTCTTTTAGACGGTTTTCGTTTGCTTCAATTCCTTCGAGACAGTAGTCTGTAAAGGCACGGAATGCATTGTTCATGATGCTGATGGATTGAAGCAAGTTGAACACAAGCACTGGTTCCATCACGTTCAGTTCAAGCTGACCCGCTTCAGATGCCAGGCAAATAGTATGGTCATTGCCAATGACCTGAAACGCAACTTGATTGATCATTTCAGGCATAACCGGATTCACTTTTCCCGGCATAATGGATGAGCCTGGCTGACGGGCCGGTAAGCTAATTTCCGCAAGACCCGCACGAGGACCTGAGGCCATTAAACGTAGGTCATTCGCGATTTTGGACATATTCATCATACATACCTTCAACGCTGCAGAGACTTCTGTATAAGCATCTGTATTTTGTGTGGCATCAACAAGATGCTCTGCCCCAACTAGCGGAAGGCCACTAATATCCGCCAAATGCTTAACCACTCTTTCGATGTAGCGAGGGTCTGCATTTAATCCTGTTCCCACAGCTGTTGCTCCCATATTTATTTCATATAAATGTTGGCGTGATTGTTTAATGCGTTTAATATCACGCTCAACTACTCGGCTATATGCTTCAAACTCTTGACCAAGTCGGATTGGCACCGCATCTTGAAGATGTGTCCGTCCCATTTTAATCACATGGTCGAATTGTTGTGCCTTTTTCTTAAAGACATCAAGCATATACTGCATCGTAGGTAACAATTTTTCGAGTAAACAAAGGGTGGCGATATGAATTGCGGTTGGGAACACATCGTTTGTTGATTGTGACATGTTCACATGGGTGTTTGGACTTAAATGAAGAACATAGTCCCCTTTCTCTTTTCCAAGCAATTCGAGTGCACGGTTAGCAATGACTTCGTTCGCATTCATATTCATTGATGTACCTGCACCGCCCTGGATTGGATCCACGATAAAATGATCATGCCATTTACCTTCGATCACTTCGTCTGCTGCCTGAACGATCACGTTACCAAGTTCTTCGTACAAACGTTTCGTATCCATATTTGCTAAAGCTGCTGCTTTTTTCACGATAGCCAACGCTTTAATTAATTCTTCATGAATACGATAGCCTGTAATCGGAAAATTTTCGACCGCACGCAATGTTTGGACCCCATAGTATGCATCTACAGGTACTTCTTTTGAACCTAAGAAATCTTTTTCAATGCGTACGTTATGATCTATATTGATAGTTGACATCGTATTTCCTCCTTTATCCTCCGGCAAGTTTATGCTACGTCTGACTGTTTAATTGAATCAACGTAATGGTTTGCTTTTTCTTGGTTAAATTCTCCTTCCCACTTTGACATGACAATCGCCGCTAATGAGTTCCCTACGACATTAACCGCTGTTCGTACCATATCTAAAATACGGTCGATACCTGCAATAAACGCAACCCCTTCCAGTGGCAGCCCCATAGAACCAAGTGTTGTTAAAATGACAACAAATGACGCACCCGGAACGCCGGCCATTCCTTTTGACGTTAACATTAATACTAGTAATAACGTTATCTGTTGTGTAATTGATAGATCAATACCATACATTTGTGCCACGAAAAGTGAAGCTATTGCTTGATAAATCGATGAACCGTCTAAATTAAACGTATAGCCTGTTGGAATAACAAAAGAAGTAATCGATTTTGGACAGCCAAATTTCTCCATTTTGTCCATTAACCTTGGTAATACAGCCTCTGAGCTTGCCGTTGTAAATGCCAAAATCAGTTCGTCTTTTAACACTTTCAAGAGAACAAAAATGCTTGTCCCGGACATTTTCGCAATAATCCCAAGAACGACGAACACAAAGAATACCATCGTCACATAAACAGCAAGCACTAATTTCCCTAATGGAATTAAAGTTACAATGCCAAATTTAGCAACGGTTACACCGATCAGTGCAAACACACCAAACGGGGCAAACTTCATCACTTGGTTTGTCACCCAAAACATTGCTTCTAATACACCTTCAAAAAAGCCAAGGACAGGTTTTCCTTTTTCTCCTATTGCCGCAATTCCTAAACCAAAAAGCACAGAGAAGAAAATAATCGGCAACAAGTCACCCTGGGCCATGGATTCAAATATGTTTTTCGGAACAATATGAACAATGGATTCCGCAAAACCCTGGCTTTCAGCTGTTTTCGTCGTTTCTTCATAATTTGAAATATCACTTTTTTCAAGATTGCTTGTATCTAAACCAGAACCCGGGTGGAACAAGTTTGCCGCCAGTAATCCAATAGCAATGGCAATTGTGGTGACAATTTCAAAATAGAGAATGGTCTTCCCGCCTAATTTTCCTAGTTTTTTCATATCGCCGACTCCTGCGATTGAGACTACTAATGCAGCAATGACAATCGGAACGACAATCATCTTAATTAAATGAATAAAAATGTCTCCAATTGGCGCCATAATGGCCATGGCTGTTTCATTCCCGTGAAATACTGCACCGACAGAGATACCTAGTATAAGTGCAACAAAAATTTGTGTAGCTAATCCAAACTTTTTCAAATAAATTCCCCCTTATGTTAGTTGTTTTTTTGTTAACGCTTTCATCATTATTAATCTTAGTTTATACTCAACCCCACTAAAACCAACTGAAACCTACTGAAACCAACAAGGAAAATAGGAAAATTAAAAATTTTTAGTCAAAACCCTTTCCTCTTTTTTACCATTAGTACAATGTGTTATGTTTTTATATAGCGACTGGGGAGGGACTGTATTGAAAGAGCGTATAAGGATTTTACTATTAATGATGATTGCGGTGCCTCTTGCGGGTGAATTCAAGTTTTATCCATTCGACGATACATTCAGAGTCAGTTTGGGGACGCCTGTCTTTTTCTTGTTTTTGCTGTGGGGGAGGGGGATTCATCCCAATATTGCAGGCATTTTAACGGGGTTGAGTGTGTTTGTTTTACGTTTTTTGCTGGCTGTTGGGATACGAGACATATCTGTTGAGGAAGCGATGTATCTACATTTTCCCGCCTTTTTCTATTACGTCATGTACGCGTTCGTATTCCATTGGACGAAATTGAACGAACGGCATGATCAGCCGTTTATGATCGGGCTTTTAGGGGTATTGATCGAGCTTTTTGCAAGCGTATCGGAAATGGCGATCCGTTCTTTCCTGGCAAATCAAGACATATCCTTGCTGACCATTGAACAACTCGTTTTCATTGCCTTTATTCGAAGCTTTTTCGTTCTCGGCTTTTTTAATATTTTCAAGCTGAGAGAAGCAAAATTCGCAGAAGAAGAGCAACGCAGGCAAAAGGAGCAAATGCTGCTTTTCATTTCAAATTTGTATGAAGAGTCGGTTCAACTGAAGAAAACGATGCTAAATGCGGAAGAAATCACCAGCATGTGTTATGATTTTTATCGCCGGTTAAAATCACGGGAGACCAACGGCCATGATGCGCAAACGGCACTGCAGATTGCCGGTCTCGTCCATGAGATCAAAAAAGATAACCAGCGGATTTATGCAGGGGTGTCGGAACTCATGTCTTCCAAAAACC
>JAPSKD010000344.1 GCA_031177865.1 Bacillus sp. (in: firmicutes)
TTTATTTTGTTTTATCCACAAAAACTCCATTTGTTTGTTTACTGTATGGCTGGTATTTCATCGAAATTTGTTTCTTATTGTTTTGTTGATTTAATGATTTTTTGGTTTTATCCTTTTCTTTCTGTACAAGCGAAAATACTTGCTGATCTAAAAGAAGAATGTCTTCTATCATTTTTTTTGCTTTATCTGAATAATTTTGTTCCGGATGCACTGTTTTCCATTCATCCACAGAAATCATCATTACATTCCGTTTCGATAAAAGTTCGTCCAATTCCTCAAATTTCTCTTTTTTTACTTCATCTAAAATTTCTAGAGTGAGGGAATAAATGGCTGTAATCATTTCATCCATGGTAGTCCGCACCTATGCCTTTGTTTTAGTTTGTTTCATAGCGGTTGCCCATGTTTCCATTAATTCTACTGCATAGCCTTCCACTTCTTCTAGTATTTCCAGCTTTTTGTTAATATTTGCTTCTATCAAACGAAACTTCATGAAATCATACAATGAAAGTAGTGAATCTGAAATTTCATAGCCTGGTTTCAATGTGACCATCAGCTCACTCAGAATCTCTTGCGCTCTTACGTTATTTTTATTTGATTCCTCAAAATTTTTATTTTGGAGTGCGATTTTAGACAAACGTAAAAATTTTACCATCCCTTGGTATAACATAAATGTTAAGTCTTCCGGTTTAGAGGTAGTAACTGCTTGTCTTTGATAAGTTTGATAAGGATTGTTCAACGTCATGATTATTACTCCTTTCTAAATCCAGCCTGATATTTAATATTATCGGATTAAATGAAATAAAGTTAAGGTTTGTATTAAATTAATCGTATGAAAAAAATAAAAGCTATTCCGCTGGAATAACTTTTATTTTTATTGTATTTTTTAGCCGGTAACCCGGACAACTAACCCCGTGCCATCAATGAGATAGTTTAGACGCTGATTATATGTTTTAAGGTTTTGGATTTTCGCTGCGTCCCCAAGCTGGTTAAATGCCATTATTTCTTTTGCAAATTTTTTTACCTCTGATTGCAGCTCGTCATTACGCTTTTTTTCCTGTTCTAACTGCTGCTCCATTATAACTAACTTTTCTTGAAGTGTCTTTTTTTCAAGATCACTTTCTGACTTCACACTAGCTAATTTTTGAACGGCCTCCTGATTTTGTATAGCCATATTTGTCAATTGATAAAGACTTCGTAATAGTTCATTTAATTGAATTCCAGGAAGCTGCTGCACATTGGTGATTAAACCAGACAAAATATCCAATAAATCATCATCTTTTGCAGGATTACCATTTTCTACTGGAATCACTGGTGGAGTGTCTTTAATGATTTCTGTAGAAATAACTGGAACCTCAGTGTGTGAGATCGTTTTAAACTGATATTTTGTGCTTTCTATTTCTTTCTTCTCTTTGGCCTTAACAATCGAATAATATTTATAGTTTACAGATTGATATCCACGATTAATAAGCTGGGCAATTTCATCTAAAATTTCGGTAATATTGAGGGCCCCTTCTTCCTGCCGCTCTGAAATATATTGAAACATGAATTCAATTTCGTCCTTGGTCCATTTACGGTTGATTTTTTTTGATGAATGAGAAGCTAGATTCATAAATTCTGCGTTCTTCATATACAAGATCATTAAAAAATTAAAATAAAATATTAATTTACCCTTGTTCATTGTATATTTTGATTCCAATTCATAGATATATTTATCTTCCGAATGACTAATTTGTTTATTAATTATTCTTTCTTTTATTTCAAAAAGTGCGTTTTTTAAACTCATTATGAATACCTCCTAGAATAACTTTGTACTTTTAACAAATATTCTTACCTATAAAATAAAGGCATTGTACCGATTTTAAATGAAAACTCTCATCTTATCAATGGATTTACTATACCTTTCGTACATGGAGTTTATTTTATGGGTGTACATCAAATAAAATCAAAAAATAATAAAGTTACGCTGAGGTTCCTAGTCGTAAAATTAACGTATTCTATCAAACTACAAGCTAATTATACAAACATTGTAAAGAAATGTAAAATTTTTTATAAGAATTTTCGAACTATTTCTATCGACTCTTATCGACATAAATTGCAAATAAAAAAAAATAGCCCTCTTAATGAGGACTTTTATGTAATAATTACTTCGATTTTAAACGCATTTTCCGCTGTTTTTCAAAACAATAACGGGTAATTTTGACTTGATCCTTTTGATTCAAACTTGAAAAGGCAACTGCCACATTTTTTCTTTCTTCTATATTATTCCCGCCGATTCGCCTAACTAACGCTTCAAAATTAACAGGTTCTGATTCTCCTGGAATCTTTAGTGTACCTGATATGACTTCTCCATACTGTATCTCAAAACTATCTTTGCAGGAAAATTGAATTCCACCTGCACTTATATCAACCGTGGTTAGCTCAGTGTCTTTCAGTCTTAAAGACAGATTCGCTTTTACGCGAAAATTATCTCTTCGTTGAATTTTTTTAATATCCACTTCTTTCGGTTTAACCACGCGAAATAGAGGTATATTATCGTTTCTTTTCCCTATTATGCTAGTTTGAAATTTATATAAATATTCTCCTACTAAATAGGTAATATAAACAATCGTTTCATCAGGTAAGAGTCCTATTATTTTTAAATCCATAGGGAACCCTATTAGAATCTCCTTATTTCCAACCTCCGCGACGATCGACTTAAAATTTTTCTCTTCATTTTTTATTTCAATGACAATATTTTGATTCACTTTTGGATACATGTTTATACACCTCCGCTGTCTTTCATTTAATAGAGCAAGGATACTTATTTGTTTTACCTTGATAAAAATGTAAAGGTTTAACCATTTTTTCACAAAAAAAGGGCTGACACATAGTTTTCATGTGTCACCCAAAGATTATTAGCGCAAGAAATCCACTAAGGATGGCTGGATGATTTTTGCTCCTACTGATAAGGCAGCTCGCTGTACGTTCTCTTGTGCCTTCAAATCAATAATCACGCGAGAAATATCTACATCTTCTTCCTTTGAAAGTAAACTTAAGGTTGATACTTCAAGACCCTCAAGGCGTGATATGCTTAATTCCATCCGGTTCATGCGGGCTCCCAGCTCTGAGCGCTGGCCAAGAATATTATCTATTTGGCTGTCCAATTTAGCTAAAGGGTCCTCACCGCTAGCATTAGGGTTTTTAAAATCAGAAACGATATCTGATAATACTTTAAAGATCCCGCCGTTGCCATCATTATTAAAAACATTTTTACCGAGTACATTAATTTGAACACTGTTGTTTTGGCCAACCTGTAACTCTACCATTTCCTTGTTATTGCTTCGAAACTCTTTAGGAGAATTCGGCACTGCAGCGTCTTCTCGATAGGGAGCTGTTTTTACATCTGTACCTGCAAAAATGTATTTTCCTCCAATCGAGGAATTAGCAATTTCCCCCAAGTGGGCTTTTAATTGGTCGATTTCTTCTGCAATCGCGATACGTGCGCTTTGATCATTCGTTCCGTTAAGACCCTGCACGGTAAGTTCCCGCACACGCTGCAATACCGAGGTTGCCTCACCAAGGGCTTCGTCTGTTGTTGTCATCCATGAAAGCCCTTCATCAGCATTTCGCTTGAATTGGTCAATTTCATTCATTGTGGACCGGTAATACATACTGCGCACAGCTGTCGAAGGATCATCCGATGGCCTGCTTACCTTTTTACCGGTGGATACCTGTTCCTGATATTTTTCCATTGTCCTATTGCTGCGTTCTAAATTAAAGATAAGATTTTGATTCAGCATATTTTGAGTTACACGCAAATCTCTACACCGCCTTTTACAATCCTACTCGGCCCATACCGTTAATGACTTTCTCTAAGCATTGGTCCATAACCGTTACCATTCGTGCAGCCGCATTATAGGCCTGCTGGAATTTAATCATATTGGTCATTTCTTCATCTAAGGATACGCCTGAAACAGATAATCGTCTATTTTCAACCTGATTCACAATGACTTCAGAGTTATCTGTCATTCGCTGTGCTTCCTGGGAATCAACTCCCAGCTGACCAATAATATTGCGATAATAATCATCCATAGTGGAAGTCCCTTCAAGAAACTCAAGACTCGCATCCATTTTAATATTTGCAATATCCAGCGCATTTTTCCCATTCCCAGTTGAAGACACGCCTGGGGTTTCCTCGTTGGCTGCTGCAATCAAGTTTAATGACTCCATGATTCTAGGATTCACCGTTAAATCTTGTGCTGATGTACCTGTGAAAAACGGTACTTTGTCGTTGGAAACATCATTAATATTATCTAAGTTTAAGCCATTCTGATGTATGGTGTTAACAGTATTCGCAAAGGTCATCGCAAGATTATTAATTTTATCCTTTAATGTCGGAATGATTGATTTTGACTCTCCACCGACAACTCCATACGATTCCATGACCCCTAACAATTCTCCGCCTTCTAGGCTTATCTTGCTTCCTGCAATCATAATTTCTTGTGGATTTACTAATTTGCTTACAGGATCATAACCTATACTTAGGATATTAGCTTTTTGACCTTCGACCAATTTACTACCGCCTACAGTGACATCTACCATCCCATTATCGCTTGGAGTTACTTTAACATCTACCAATTTAGATAACTGATCAATTAATACGTCCCGCTGGTCGTACATGTCATTAGGTTCAAAGCCGTTTGGTACCAATCGGGCAATCTGGCCATTCAAATCTTTAATTTGTGTTGCAAGCGAATTGATCTCATCTGTTTTCGTAGTGATCACGTTTTTAAGATCATTCTGCATGGTGTTCAGTGAATTCATAATATGATTGAAGGTTTCCGTTACCGCTAACCCTTTTTGCCTAACGACTGAACGGGCAGCTGCACTGTCAGCATTATTGGAAAGGTCCTGCCAACCCTTCCAGAATTCATCCAGGGTGTGAGCTAAAGCCTGATCAGATGGCTCGTTCATTAGCTCTTCGATTTTGGAAAGGGTATCACTTTTCGCTTCCCAGTAGCCAAAATTCTTATTTTCACCGCGCAATTGGACATCCAAATAATCTTCTCGTAACCGGACAATTTTTGTAACTTCCACACCTGTTCCCAATTGAACGCCGTTAGTGGTTAAGGGGTTCGTTGACTGCATTTCGACCCGTTGACGGGTATAACCTGTGGTGTTTGCATTGGCGACGTTATGACCAGTTGTCGAGAGTGCTGCCTGCTGAGCATAAAGAGCTCTCTTTCCAAGCTCTAAAC
>JAPSKD010000345.1 GCA_031177865.1 Bacillus sp. (in: firmicutes)
GTTACTTTTACAAGCGAAATCCCACTATATTATTCGAAAAAATGGGGTTAATGCTGTTGTAGCGGTTCATGCTGGAATCAAGGATCACTATATCGGAAAGCAGTCACCCCGTATTTCTGATTTTTGCCGGTATGGTGATAATGAGGGTCTTGATGAGAATGGTAAGCCAATCCGAAAAGACTGGACCGTCTCCCATAAATCCAGTGAACTCATTTTGTGGGGGCATGATCCAAAGCCGCAGCCATTACTGGTTAACAACACATTAAATATTGACCAGGGTGTGGTCTTTGGTGGCAGTTTAACCGCTTATCGTTATCCAGAAAAACAATTTGTTTCGGTCAAGGCGAAACAGGATTATGCGAATGTACCTGACAATCCATTGAAGGAATGGGAACTCAAGAGACTGACAGCACCAAATATCATGAAATTCTTAGACGGTTATTCCGTATTAACGGAACAGTACGGCGAGATCATGATTTATGATGATGGCGTGAAACCAGCTTTAGATGACCTATCTCATTACACCTTGCCGCTTGAAGACATCGTTTATCTTCCTCCAACGATGAGTCCGACTCCAAAACCGTCTCGTTTCGAAGAATTCCTCGAGCACCCCCTGGAGGCATTCGATTACTATCAAGCTAATGGTGTCGATACAATGGTCGTGGAAAAGAAACATATGGGCAGCAGGGGAATTCTGTTTTTATTTAAAAATAAAGAAACTGCCAAGGAGTATGTTGGCAAGGAAACATTAGGAACCATTTTTACCCGTACAGGAAGGGCATTTTTTCAAAAAGAACTGCAAGCTCAAGTTGTCGGAGTCTTGAATGAAGATTTAGTGAAAAGTGGTTATTTCGAAAAATACAATACTGATTTCGTCTTGCTTGACGCAGAAATTCTTCCATGGAATTTGAAGGCGAAAGACCTGATACTGAACCAATATGCGCATGTTGGTGAAATGGCACTGCTTGACCGACATAAATTAAAGGATTCACTAGATCAGGCTGTGGATAGTGGGAAGGATGTTTTAAGCTGGGTTCAGGAAAATGATGTGGGAATCGAAAATGCCAAAGTGTTTAATCAGGTGTATCAGAAATACTGCTGGGAAACAGAAGGATTGAAAGGAATTCAAATCGCACCATTCCACACATTGGCTCACAGCTCAGAATCATTTTTTGATAAGCCGCACACATGGCATATGGAGAAAAATAAAGAATTTAGTGGGATTTCCCGCTTGTTTTTAGAAACAGAATACAGAGTTGTTAATGATGAAGCCTCGATGAAAGCGGCGATTGAGTGGTGGGAAGAAATAACGGAGGATGGCCATGAAGGATTTGTTGTGAAACCAGAATCGTATATTACACGCCACAAAGGAAAACTTCTGCAGCCTGCGATAAAAGTAAGAGGCCGCAAGTATTTGCATATCATCTATGGAATCGATTATCTGCTTCCAGAAAATTTAACTCGATTAAAGAAACGGAATGCAGGCAAGAAGCAGCGCAATGCTTTAAAGGAATTCTCTCTTGGTGTCGAAGCCGTTAATCGATTCATTAGGAGAGAGTCTTTGGAACGTGTTCATGAATGTGTGTTAGGAATTCTAGCATTAGAAGCGGAACCAATTGATCCGCGACTGTAGGGTTGTAAACGAACTGGCTTGTACCAGTTCGTTTTTTTCATACATAGAGCAATATTCCAAGTGATTTTCCCATATGATGTAGGTAAAAAGGAGTGTGAGTGGTATGGGTGTACATGTGGTTGGAGTGGGAGAGAGTCTGTGGACAATTTCAAATAGATATGGTGTTCCCATCCAAACGATTGTCGAGCTAAATGGGCTGCCATCGGCGAGTTCACTCGTACCAGGTCTTGCCTTGTATATTCCGGACAATCAACTGCCAATCCGCTCCTATCAAATAAAAACGGGTGATCAAATCTGGGAATTAGCCCAGAGGTTTAGAACGGACATTTCGTCCATTTTAGCGGCAAATCCTGGGATAAATCCGAATCAGCTTTTCGTTGGTCAAATTATCCATATTCCCTCACCGGTAAAATTAGAAATAGCGACATTAGGGTTTATTGTACCATCAGGGGAAAGTGCCGTTCTTTCAATTTTAGATTCTCTCGCCGGACAATTAACGTATTTAGCGGTGGTAGCATATTCATTTACGACCGAGGGTTACGCCTATAACCTGATTGAGGATTCAGCAATTGTAACGCGGAGTAAGCAATTGAACATCACGCCGTTACTAATGATTCGTAACTTTACAGGAGTTGATTTTAGCGCTGAGCTTGCAGGTCATGTCCTAGTAAATCCGGTTTACCGCAGGAATTTGGTTCAGAGCATTGTGAATTTGACAAGGCAGAGAGGGTTTGGCGGGGTTAGTATCGACTTTGAATTTATACCGCCGCCCCAGCGTAATGACTTTAATTTATTTTTAAGAGATTTAAAGAGTGCTTTGGGACAGTTGATCCTTCACGTTAATGTACATGCAAAAACAGAAGATATTCCAACGAATCGGATTATTGGAGCATACGATTATGCCGCCATCGGGAGCATTGCCGACATTGTTGCGGTGATGACAATTGATTATGGATACCCAGGCGGGCCGCCGGACCCAATTGCTCCCATTTGGTGGATGGAGCAGGTCGTTCAATACTCTATCACTCAAATCAATCCTCGTAAACTACAAATTGCGCTGCCGCTTTATGGCTATGACAAGGTAGTTGGGACGAACGTTACACGTGCGATGCCAGTTGTTTCAGCTCAAAACCAAGCGATTTCAACAGGATCGCCGATTCAATTTGACCAGCATTCTATGTCCCCGTTGTATCGGCATTGGAGCGCTGGGGTAGAACAGGTCGTTTGGTTTGAGGATATTAGAAGTTTTATAGAAAAATATCGATTAATTGATGTTTACCAGCTGTCAGGGACGACCTTTTGGCAGATAAGCTTGCCGGCACCGCAGAATTGGGCTTATTTGAGTAAGAATATTGTAGTTTTGAAATAAGGTAATTTGTCTTTTGTGGGCCATCGCCGATATATTTGGATTAAGGCCGATATAATTAATTTTTCGCTGATATATTTCTATTAACGCTGATACAGGGTCCGGCAACGCCGATATCGAAAAATTCGCGCTAAATTTTCTCTCTGAGAAGTGGAAAAAAGTTTGTTTTTTGGGAAGACTTTATGAAAAAAGAGAAAGTTGGAAATGGATTTTGCTAAAAAGAATAAATTTGATCATTCTAATTATTTTTATAGCTACTTTATTACCACAAACACATCCAGCACTTGCGGAGGATATTCTAACTCAACAGTTAAATCAGTTTTTAAATGAAGAACCCCACTTACAAGGAGCCATTGCCGGAGTCAGTGTACGCTCTGCAGCCACTGGAGAAGTCATTTATGATCATTTAGGAGATGTCCGCCTGCGGCCTGCTTCGAATTTGAAATTATTAACTGCTGCCGCAGCGTTGTCTGTTTTAGGGGAAGACTATACCTTCAAAACGGAGATACTTGCAGACGGTGAAGTAAAAAAGAAGACGCTTCAAGGTAACCTCTATTTAAAAGGAAAGGGCGACCCTACACTTCTAAAGGAAGATTTCGATAAAATGGCTGCTGAAATGAAGAAACAAGGCATAAAAAAGGTCGCAGGTAATTTATTTGGCGATGATACTTGGTATGATGATGTCCGCTACTCTGTGGATTTACCGTGGAGTGATGAACAGACCTACTATGGTGCGCAAATTTCTGCACTAACAGCATCACCAACAAGAGAATATGACTCTGGTTCTATTTTGCTTGAAGTAAAACCCGGCAACAGCGAAGGATCTAAGGCTGAGGTAACTGTAACTCCCAAAACTGACTTTGTAAAAATTATCAATCAAACTGAAACTGTGCCGAAAGATGGAAAGAAGGAACTTACGTTTGAGCGGGAACACGCAAAAAATACGATTACGATAACGGGCACTGTACCTGTCAAATCCAAGCCTGAAAAGGAGTGGATGGGCGTCTGGGAACCGACCAAATTTGCATTAGCACTTTTTAAACAGTCACTTTTAGAACAAGGCATTCAAGTCTCAGGGAAAACTAAAACAGGTATCACACCAGAAACCGCAAGGATCCTACATACTCATAGCTCGATAAAGCTTTCAGAATTACTTGTCCCGTTTATGAAACTAAGCAACAACGGCCACGCCGAAACCTTGGTTAAAGAAATGGGGAAAGTGTTAAAAGGGGAGGGCAGCTGGGAAAAGGGTTTAGAGGTAATGGAAACGGAGCTGCCTAAATTCGGAATTAATACGAAAACAATGGTATTGAGGGATGGATCTGGAATTTCGCATATTAATTTAGTCCCAGCCTCTCAACTATCTCAATTGTTATATACAGTTCAACAGCAAAAGTGGTATCCTGCTTTTCTTCATTCATTGCCGATTGCGGGTGCAAGTGAAAAATTGGAAGGCGGTACTTTACGAAGTCGGATGAAAGGTCCAGAGGTAAAAGGGAAAGTAATCGCAAAAACTGGAACCATCTCTACAGTTAGCACAATATCAGGTTATGTTACAACAAAGAGTGGACAAACATTGATATTCTCAATTATGTTAAACAATCTATTGGATGACGCAAAAGGTAAGAAAATAGAAGATAAACTAGTTTCGATACTAGCCAATCAATAATGAGTTGTAATCATTTCGATACAACTCTTTTTTTCTGTTAAAATATAGGAATAAAAGGGGGGACCCATAATGACCGGAGTAGAGGCTGCCTGATTGGCGGTGCGATTGGTGACGCGCTGGGATGGCCAGTGGAATTTATGAGGCTGGATGAGATCAAACGGAAATTCGGTCCACGAGGCATCACGAATCTTGTAAAAGGCAGAAGTAATCTTGTAGAAATCACCGATGATACCCAAATGACGATTTTTACAGCGGAAGGCATTCTGCGAGCAGAAAATAGAAGAAGAAACAAAGGAATTGTCCATATTCCGTCGGTGATCCATCGAAGCTATTTGCGCTGGCTTGATACGCAAGGAGTGGGCAATGACGTTGAAAAGGACGGCTGGATACACTCAATCGAAGGATTACATACAAGGAGAGCACCCGGGAATACCTGTTTAGATGCGTTGATGTATAGAAAAATGGGGACCATGGAAGAACCCCTTAACAATAGCAAAGGCTGCGGCGGTGTAATGCGAACTGAACCAATTGGCTTAATTTTTAAGAAAGAGG
>JAPSKD010000346.1 GCA_031177865.1 Bacillus sp. (in: firmicutes)
AAAGTTCGATTTAGGGCATCAACAATTTTGTATAAGTCCGGACTATGCTGAAGCTTTACAGTCGAGAGGACTTCTATTTTTGACTCCATAGTATTCCTCCTTTATCTCTCTAAAGCAATAATATCAGCTAGAGTCTTCCTTTTCTACAGGAAAGGTGAATACTTCATAGTTATTTTCAGTAAATTTTATGGTTATCGTCCCATGCTTTTTGGTAAAAAAGACTTCTGACCATGTATCCTGCAAATCATAAATAATATCAGGGTCAGGTTGGTGCTGATCTGACTCAAACAAAATCGATATTTGCGGATTAACATATTGAATCAATTTCTCAGATAACGAATCTTCCTTAGCCCAGTTAGGTACTTTAAAAATTGTAACGTCATCTAGTGGTTTCTTTAATAAATTTTCTTCCACATGATCACTAGAGGAAGTCATTAAAAAAATTCGGTGCTTAAAAAACTGCAGCGTAAAATCGATTCCTTCATTTTCTCCTTTTCCTGCAGATAATACTTCTGCCGATAAATCAGGGATGAGGTCTTGGGTTGTACCCTCGCTCCATTGAATCACTTCTACTTCGGAAAAGGGCGCAGTCATATTTTTTATTTCGTTTGTTATCTCAGGAGTAGAAATCAATTTCTTTACATTATATTTTGGTATGATTTGAGTAAGTTGGTCAACAAAAAGATTTTGACGGTTGGTAATGATTAATGTTGAAACTTCTTTTACACCGTATGTTTTGAGGATTTCACTTAAGTCCTCGCTTGTTTCTTCTCCACCCGTATTAACCAAGATATTTTCTCCATTAGAGCCTTGAATAAGGGTGGCTTCGCCGTCACCTAAACCTAAAAACGTAACAGCAATCTCATGATCCTTCAAATTTAAATCGATGCTTTCAACATTACCATATTCAAAAGAAGAGGCACTTCCAATCGAAGTTAACTGAAAAAAGATTGCTGCCACAAGTAATAACATTTTCATACACATACCTCCCATATTATTAGGATGTGTAATTTTTCCAAATTTCATTATAACCAGTTGTAAATTATTTCAACCAACTCGTCGATATTTCCCTTTTTCATCGGTACATCTGGGATAGATTTGAGAAAAGCCTTACCGTATTTCGTAGTAGTAATCCTTTTATCAAAAACCATCATTATCCCACGATCTTTTTCCGTGCGGATCAAACGTCCAAAGCCCTGCTTGAATCTGAGAATTGCTTCAGGTAGTGAATACTCCGTAAAGGCATTTCCACCCTGCTGTTTGATGACCTGACACTTGGCTTCTGTCAGTGGTTCGTCAGGCGGACTAAATGGCAATCTGACAATCACCAAACAGGATAAATCCTCCCCTGGGATATCTACCCCTTCCCAGAAGCTGCTTGTCCCCAGTAAAATGGCTTTATCATACCGCTTAAAATTCCTTGTAAGCCTTGATCGGCTGCCGCTGGTAATCCCTTGAGCAATCATCGCAAAGTCATTGAGGAATCCACTTTCTTTAATAAGCTCATATGTTTTCTTTAACATGTCGTGAGCGGTAAAAAGAATCAACATTCTTCCGTTTGTTGCCTCAGCTATCGTGATTATATGCTCGGTAATCGCAATGACGTAATCTTCTAGACTTGCTGCATTCACCTCTGGCAGATCCTCAGGAATTAACAGCTGAACCTGATTTTTATAATCAAAAGGAGATGGGATGGACATTGTTAACGTATTTTCTTTGACAAGCCCGATTTCGTTTAGCACGTAATCAAATGATTGATTAACAGTCAAGGTAGCTGAAGTTAAGACAACTCCCTTTTTAATATTAAAAAACTTCTCATTTAGCGAAGCAGATACAAAAGCTGGCTGTGCATAGAAGGTCGTTACATTCTGTTGAGAACGGAAGTCTATTTCTATCCACTTCACATCATTAGATTTTTTAATAAAGCAATCTTGAACAGTCAATCTCAGTTCTTCTAGTTCATTTCTAAAGGATATAATTTCTTCTAATTTTCCTTTTTGCTTACTTGTTAGTGATTCCTTTTCTTTTTTTACCAGCTCTAAACGCTGTGTTATTGCTGTTTGCAGGTCTTTCAATAGAAACGCAAACCGCTCGGCACTATGGACCAACGCATTTCTTTCTTTGCCGCCCTTGTTATGCGAAAAACGCACCTTCGCTCGGTTTAATCCTCTTCTTTCTGGAGAATTGGATTTTGCATAAAGGGCAGTCAACTTAAAAAACTCATCCATTTCGTAGGAAAGATCAGCGGCAAGTTGATTTATTTTTCCGGTCTGTAGTACCTCTTCCCGAACATTTAAAGAATCAAGGATCATTTCGAGCTCATAAAATAGCAGGCGCTGCTCATATTGACCAAATTGGCTTAGAAGCAAACGAGTAGTTAAGTAGTCTAATGAGCGGCCAAAGTATTGACTTGCCACCTTCTCAAAATGATGCCCTTCGTCAATGACAGCATAATCAAATTCAGGCAATACGGATGTTTCACTTGATAGATTACTTAATAGCAGTGAATGATTCGTGATGATGATGTCCGCACTCTGTGCTTCGCTTTTGGCCCGTAAATAAAAATCTTTCTCCTGCCAACGTTTATTCATCGAAAAGATGGTTTGTTCATTTTTAATTTTATTCCAAAAGATATTGCCTCCGCTTGAGAGATTTAACTCATCTCGATCTCCTGTATTGGTTTCCGTCAGCCAGACAAGAATTTGCATTTTGGTTAACGTGGTATCATAATTGTCATTTTCCTCTAACAAAGACAGAACGAATTTCTCTAAGCTAATATAATGATTTCTCCCTTTTAACAAAACACACTTTGTTTCAAAAGGAAGAATTTTCGCTAATAGAGGAATTTCGTTATTAATGATTTGCTCTTGAAGCTGAATGGTATGGGTACTCACTACAATTGGCTGCTTAGTTTGTTTTGCAAAATAAGCAACTGGAAGCAGGTATCCTAGAGATTTTCCAACACCTGTTCCTGCCTCAATGAGAGTATGCTTCCCAGAATGGAAAGCATGGTAAACCCCATCCATCATTTGAAATTGACCTATTCTCTTTTCAAAGTTGGTAAAAGCATTTTTAACTATAACCACTTTTTCGTCTTCGCCGGCTGGATACTGGTAATCTTCCTGATACTGCCTGTCAGTTGAAGTTGTAATGCTCTGAGCTTTTTTCAAGGCAAGCGTATTGTTGCATATCTCAATCGATTCGTGCCAGCTGACATTTGCTAGGTCTAATTCTAAAATAATTTCATCTATCAATTGTTGTAAATCACTTTTTAGACCTCCTGACAGCTGTGAAAGCTGACGGAGCGTCAATTCCGGTAATTGAGATAAACGATTTACAAGAATAAGAAATAGCTCTGCCGTAACTTGAGCATCACTATCAGCCTGGTGAGGGCGATCATGTTGCAGATCCTCTCTAACAGCTAGGTCTGATAACTTATAGCCATCGGCAGTAGGAAAGATGATTCTCGCCATTTCAACCGTATCTAAGACGGATCCATAGAAACCCTCAAATCCTGCTTGAATTAATTCTTCCTGTAAAAAGGACAAGTCAAATAAGACATTATGCGCAACGAAATAGGCACCTTCTAATAACGAGTTAACCTTTGGGGCTATTTCTTTAAATAATGGAGCGTCTTTTACCATCTTATCCTCTAAGCCTGTTAATTCTTCAATAAAAGCTGGGATTGACCTTTGGGGATTGACTAGAGATGAGAAGCTTTCCGTGATTTTCCCGTCTTCAATGACCACAGCGGCAAATTGGATTATTTTATCCCCTTTTTTAGGGTTATTTCCTGTAGTTTCTAAATCCACCACAACAAATTTATTTATCATCTATATAACACCTCAAACCTTCATTAAAACGGTATCACAAAAAAGCTAAAAGAAAAAGCAAACCTTACGTTATAGTATATAAAATTATCACAAAAAAAGAAAAAATCCCCGATTAACGGGGATTTCATTACATAATCGTTAATGCTGGTTCAGCATAAATTAGTTCTTTTATTCTGTTCTGTTCATTCATAATCGCAACTTTAGGCTGATGGCTTTGGACTTTTTCTTCAGCTACCAGGCAATATGAGATAATAATAACGATATCACCTTTTTGCACAAGCCTAGCAGCTGCCCCATTCAAACAAATGACACCGCTCCCTCTTTCACCTGGGATGATATACGTTTCAAGTCGTGCACCATTATTGTTATTAACAATCTGAACCTTTTCATTTGCAACCATACCAACAGCATCGAGTAAATCTTCATCTATGGTAATACTGCCAACATAATTAAGATTAGCTTCTGTTACCGTAGCACGGTGGATTTTTCCATTCATCATATGCCGAAACATTATTTTACTCCTCCAATTTCCTGGCTGACCTCTAGGATGATATTATCTATTAACCGAACCTTTGAAAATTTAACCGCAATCGCAATAATACAGGTACCGTCTATATTTTCTAATGCTTTTAACTGAGGATACGAATATATCTCTACATAATCAATTTCTCCATTGGTTTCTGAACGAATCATGTTTGAGATTAAACTCTTTATCGTTCGAGGGTTCCGTTCCCCTCCCTCGATGGTCTCTTTAGCTGAGGCTAAGCTTTTAAATAGAAATGCAGCTTGACGCCTTTCATCAGGCAATAAATTAACGTTTCGAGAGCTTTTCGCAAGACCATCTTCTTCACGGACAATATCTACAGAAATTAACTCAATCGGAAAATTAAAATCCGTTATTATCCCCTCTACAACAGCAACTTGCTGGGCATCCTTCTTACCAAAATAAGTCCTTGTTGGCAGCACAATATTAAAAAGCTTTGTTAAAACAGTAGCCACACCATCAAAATGGCCAGGTCTAGATTTTCCGCATAAAACATCTGTACGTTCCTGAACGATTACTCTTACGGATGAAGAATGCGGATACATTTCTTCTACTGAAGGATAAAAAAGGAAATCTACTCCTTCACATTCAGCTAATGATTGATCTCTATCAAAATCTCTAGGGTAGGTTGAAAAATCCTCAGTCGGCCCAAATTGAAGTGGATTGACAAAAATACTTAAAACAACAATATCATTTTCTTCTCTCGCACTTTTTAATAGAGTTAAATGACCCTCATGTAAAAATCCCATGGTTGGCACAAACCCGATTGATTTTGATTGCGATTTCAAATTTATTATTTCAGTTTGCATGTCTTGTATCGTGGTAATGACTCTCA
>JAPSKD010000038.1 GCA_031177865.1 Bacillus sp. (in: firmicutes)
AATCAGGAATCTCTTACAAAAACACTAGAAACCGGTGAAACATGGTTTTACAGCCGTTCTCGTCAGGAGCTTTGGCATAAAGGTGCAACAAGCGGGAACACTCAGTCTGTAGTTAGCGTCAAATATGACTGTGACCAGGATGCAGTCCTTGTGTTAGTAGAGCCGAAGGGACCTGCTTGCCATACTGGAGCCGTTAGCTGCTTCACAGAGGGTGTTGTGACTGAGAGGGCTGCCTCTAGCCTAGCGGACTACCAGATCCTGCAGTCATTAGAGCAGCTGATTATCGAACGGGAAAAAGAGCGCCCAGAAGGAGCCTATACTACCTATCTATTTGAAAAAGGCGTAGATAAAATCTTGAAAAAAGTCGGCGAAGAGGCCTCAGAAGTCATCATCGCCGCCAAAAACCGTGACAAAGAAGAACTCAAATGGGAAGGCGCCGACCTCCTTTACCATTTGCAGGTTTTATTAGTCGAACAGGGTCTGCCATTTAAAGAAGTATTGAAAACACTAGAAGAAAGACACAAACGATAACCGGTGATTTCACCAAAGGTGAAATCACTTAGGTGCCTGTCACCAAATATGCAAAAACACGCTGTTATGCAGCGTGTTTTTGCATATTTGGAATATCTTCCAATGTACTTCAATTCGTTCTAACGCTTCTCGTAGGGGTTTTGGTTGTGGTATACTACATAAGTTAGTTTATTGATAGATGGAGGTCTCCATGGTTAAAGACTCGAAAGCAAGAATTCAAAAGGGAAAGATCCTGTCATTTGTTCCGACTGGGGAATATTATTTCACGAAGGGTATTAAGGCATACCATCGCCGTGATTTTAAAAAAGCTAAAAAATATCTCGAGCGGGCGATGCAGCTGGAGCCGGGTGAACCGATGATAACCTGTCAGCTTGCCATAGTTTCAACTGAACTTGGTGAGTTCGAAAATTCTAATCGACTCTTGCATTTAATCCTTGAAGATCTTGATGAAGATATGGCAGAATGTCATTATTTTTTAGCAAATAATTATGCCCATATGGGTTTCTTTAAAGATGCGTATCATCATGCAAATATGTATTTAGAATTGGACCCCAATGGGGATTTTAATGAAGATACACACGACCTCCTAGAGCTACTATCGTTCGAGGCGGAAGGATTAGAAGATGAGCTTTATGAACAGGACGACCTTATCATAAAGCAGGAGCAGGCTCGTGACTTATTGGAATCAGGTTATTTTCCAAAAGCCATCGAACTGTTAAACGATGTGGTGGAAGCATATCCGGAATACTGGTCTGCCTATAATAACTTAGCTCTCGCTTATTTTTATTTAGGTAAAACAAAAAAAGCAGAATCCATTCTTGATGATGTGTTAGAAAGAAATCCTGGAAATCTGCATGCATTGTGTAATCGGCTCGTGTTTGCCCATTACCAAGGTAAGACTAAAGCCGTCGCACGTTTAATGGATTCGTTAAAGAAAATTCAGCCTATGCTCATTGATCATCAATTTAAATTAGGCACAACCTTTGCCTTAGTTGGTGAATATGAGCCAGCATACTTTTGGTTGAAAAAGCTGCAAAAAAACGGTTTTGAAGGCGACGGTCCATTCTATTATTGGTTAGCCTATTCCGCTTATTATACAGGACGGGAGAACGTTGCGAGAAGCATTTGGAAAGTTGTCCTTGAGCATACCCCTGATAAGGAGGGGTTTGAACCATGGAATGTGGAAAAACCAATTGCAAATGGATTCGAAGACCACTCGGGATCTATTTTTCAAAAACTAGAAAGTGATTACTTGGAAGAGCGGTTATTTGCTTTATTCCTAGCTTCTGTCTCTGGAAAAATAGATGAAATTTCTACTTCCAAACGTTTTTATCAAAATCAAAAGCTTACAGCTTTAGAAAAAAATTATGTCTCTTTAATAAAATCGGGAACTCCTTCAGCGATTGTTCACGCACAAGAAATTGCCGAGGTCCTTTATGAAAAACATCAGCCAATCGGAACGGTTGAATCCGGTTTATATTTAATGTGGTTTTCAGTGTTTGTGGAATTGTCTAAGTCTGAGATTAACTTGACTAACAAACGGGCTTGGGCAGGCGCGATGGAATATGTCTGGTATAAGGCAAGCCATGAAAAGGTGTCACAGCAAGAAATTGCCAAACGCTATGCTATCTCACCAGCAACCATTGGCAAATATGTAAAGTTAGTGACTCAACACCTAAATTAATGTCTAGCTGCAGCGCCTAGAGGCTCGGGGTCATAAGCCAATCTGACAAGAAGGTTAAAAATACCAACCTTCTTGTCAGCTCGTCTTATGCCTGTCGCCTCTGGGCAAGGCGCCTCCGCCTTTCGGTTAAGCAGATAAATGGACTTCGATACGATTGTTTTATACGATTAAGTAGGAAATACTATACTTAATCGTATTTTTTATATATTATATCTAGCTGCAGCGCCTAGGGGCTCGGGGTCATATGCCAACCCGTCAAGAAGGTTAAAGAGCGACCTTCATGCCGGCTTGTCTTATGCCTGTCGCCCCTGAGCAAGGCGCTTCCGCTTTAAATGGAGGAGTGATCTACATGTCTGAGGAAAAAATTTATGATGTGATTATCGCTGGTGCTGGTCCTGCTGGGATGACAGCTGCTGTTTATACATCCCGTGCAAATCTTTCTACCCTTATGATTGAACGTGGTATGCCGGGTGGTCAAATGGCTAATACCGAGGATGTTGAAAACTATCCTGGATTTGAAAGTATCTTAGGCCCAGATTTATCAACAAAAATGTTTGAGCATGCGAAAAAGTTCGGTGCTGAATATGCTTATGGTGACATTAAAGAAATTATTGACAATGGTGATGTGAAAACCGTTGTTGCTGGTTCAAAGCAATACAAAGCCTATTCGGTTATTATTTCAGCGGGTGCTGAGTATAAAAAAGTAGGGGTGCCTGGCGAGAAGGAACTTAGCGGCCGCGGTGTATCGTATTGTGCAGTTTGTGATGGAGCCTTTTTCAAAGGGAAAGAATTATATGTCATTGGCGGTGGGGATTCCGCGGTTGAGGAAGGTGTTTATTTAACTCGTTTCGCTTCTAAGGTAACAATTGTACATCGCCGTGATGAGCTGCGTGCGCAGAAAATTCTTCAAGACCGTGCATTTGCTAATGAAAAAGTTGACTTCATTTGGAATCACACGATTAAATCCATTAATGATAAAGAAGGAAAAGTGGGAAGCGTCACACTTGTTTCTACACAAACAGGAGAAGAACAGGAGCTGCCTGCAGATGGTGTATTCATTTATATTGGAATGATTCCACTTTCTAAGCCTTTTACAAATCTAGGGATTACCAATGAAAACGGCTATATTGAAACAAACGAGCGAATGGAAACAAAAGTACCAGGCATTTTTGCAGCAGGAGATATTCGCGAGAAAACATTAAGACAAATTGTTACGGCTACTGGTGATGGCAGTATCGCTGCACAGAGTGTTCAACATTATGTAGAGGAACTGAAAGAAGAACTGAAAATTAAGAAGTAATTTTACAATTTCTTCATAATCGTAATCCGGTTTTAATTCTCTTGTAACAGTGGTGAAATATTAATAAGGTATTATGATAATAAGAATTGACCCCCTTTAAAATATTCACTTGGTGCACAGGCTGAAAATGCTTGTGCTATTTTTTTACATATTTTTAGGCTGTACTCGTAAAGATAGGTGTTAAAATCTTAAAGCCGATTTTAACGTGGAAATAGTTATTTTGCGGATTTGAATTTAGTTTGCTGGCTCTTTTCTTATAAAATTTATGTGATTTTCTGCGGAAACTCTAGCCTCAATTTTAAAATATTTTTCACAAATCAACAAAGTATAAGAAAAGAGCCTATTTTTAACAGAATAAAGAAATCCGATTTCATTGTGACCGCTTACCAAAAGGAGTATAATAAAAAGAATAAATAAACGCAATTTTACTACTATGAACTTGTTATATAGATGAGAAAGAAATATTTAACTTTGAGAATTGTCTAGCTCTTAGCGCCTAGGGGCTTCCGCTTTTCTTGTTAGAGGGTGTTTGTTGTGCAGCGAGTCACCAATTGTGTATTAATTAGAGATAATCAAGTATTGATGTTGAAGAAACCGCGCCGCGGCTGGTGGGTAGCACCGGGTGGCAAAATGGAACCTGGCGAGTCAGTAAGAGATTCCTGTATTCGTGAGTACAGGGAGGAAACCGGAATCTACTTGAAAAACCCACAATTGAAGGGTATTTTTACATTCATTATGAAAGAAAATGATCAAGTTTTATCCGAATGGATGATGTTTACCTTTTTTGCAACTGATTCTGATGGGATGCGTTTCGATGAATCTGATGAAGGTAAGCTTGAGTGGCAGCAGCTTGATCAACTAAAAAACCTGCCAATGGCGGCGGGAGACTATCATATTATCGATTACATGATTCATGGAAATGGGATTATTTACGGTACTTTCACTTACACCAAGGATTTCCAGCTAATCAGTTATCGATTAGATCCAAGTTAATATGAGGGGGAACAATAAATGAGTACCGGATCAACAAATGAAACACAAATGGTTATCATTACGGGGATGTCTGGAGCTGGAAAAACGGTTGCTATCCAAAGTTTAGAGGATTTAGGTTTTTTCTGTGTAGATAATCTGCCGCCAACTCTGCTTCCAAAATTTCTTGAACTTATGAAGGAATCTGGGAATAAGATGAATAAAGTGGCATTGGTTATGGATTTAAGAGGAAGAGAGTTCTTTGATCATTTGTTTAAAGCGCTTGATGATCTTGCAGAAACCTCATGGGTGAGCCCGCAAATCCTGTTTTTGGATGCAGACGACGCTACTTTAGTGCGAAGATATAAAGAAACAAGAAGATTTCATCCACTCGCACAATCTGGTTTGCCATTAGAGGGCATCAAGTTAGAGAGGGAGCTTCTTGATGAATTAAAGGGAAGGGCCCAGCTTATTTATAACACTTCACAAATGAAGCCGCGTGAATTACGCGAAAAGATTATAACTGAATTTACTACAAATAAGAAATCAATTTTTACTGTCAATGTCATGTCATTTGGATTTAAGCATGGAATTCCAATCGACGCTGACCTCGTTTTTGATGTGCGTTTCCTGCCAAACCCTCACTATATCGATCACATGAGGCCTAAGACAGGATTAGATCAAGAGGTTTCAAGCTATGTTTTAAAATGGAATGAAACGCATAAGTTCATAGAGAAGGTCACAGATTTGCTAAGCTTTATGCTTCCGCATTATAAACGGGAAGGGAAAGCGCAGCTTGTGATTGCGATAGGGTGTACCGGAGGGCAGCACCGCTCCGTAACGCTGGCAGAATATCTTGCTAAATACTTTGAAAATGATTACAAGACATTGGTTTCACACCGTGACATTGAGAGGAGAAAGGATCAGACGACATGAGGGAGTTAGGACAGCCAAGAATCGTCATCATAGGCGGAGGAACAGGGTTGCCGGTTTTATTACGAGGATTAAAACAGTATCCAGTTGATATTACCGCCATTGTAACGGTTGCTGATGATGGCGGCAGTTCAGGAAGGCTCCGTGACGACCTGCAAATCCCGCCGCCTGGGGATATCCGAAATGTGTTAGCTGCACTATCCGATGTTGAACCGCTTGTGGAGGAGATGTTTCAGCATCGTTTTAAGACTTCTAATGAGTTATCTGGGCATTCGCTTGGCAACTTGATTTTGGCAGCCATGACATCGATTACCGGGAACTTTGTTCACGCCATTCAAGAAATGAGTAAGGTATTAAATGTTCGCGGTAAGGTTCTGCCAGCAGCCAATCAAAGTGTTGTGCTTCATGCAGAAATGGAGGATGGGACAGTAGTATCTGGTGAATCGAAAATTCCCTACTCAGGCAAAAAAATAAAAAAAGTTTTTTTAACACCAGAGGTTATTACTCCTTTGCCAGAATCCATACAAGCCATTAGACAAGCGGATTTAATTATTATTGGACCTGGAAGTTTATATACTAGTATCCTGCCTAATCTTCTTGTACCGCGATTAGGTGAAGAGATTTGCCGCTCTCACGCCAAAAAAGTGTATATATGCAATTTAATGACACAAGCGGGTGAAACACACGGATACACAGCAAGTGACCATATAAAAGCCATTTATGATCATATGACGTGTGCTTTTATGGATACGATTCTAGTGAACGATAAAGAAATTCCTGAAGATATCCAACTACGCTATAATGAAGAGCTTGCTGATCCAGTCGATTATGATGTAGAACGCATCATTGAACTTGGACTTGAAGTGGTTCATGCTGACATTGCCGTCCAAGAAAACGGGGCACTAAGACATGACCCGAAAAAAGTAGCAAAAATTTTATATAATTTACTTTTAAGTGAAACCAAACAGCGATATGAAGCGTAATTAATAATGCCCGTGCAAAAGGGGCAAAAGGGGGTGAAGGGATGTCTTTCGCTTCGGAAACGAAAAAAGAATTAACGAATTTGGAAATAAAGCCATGCTGCACGCAAGCGGAACTTTCCGCGCTCATACGAATGAATGGATCTATGTCATTTTCTAACCGTAAGTTAATTGTTGATATTCAGACTGAAAATGCGGCCATTGCTCGAAGGATTTATACGTTAATCAAAAAGAGTTATGATGTTCAAGTGGAGCTGCTTGTTCGGAAAAAAATGAGATTAAAAAAGAACAATGTTTATATTGTTCGTTTGTCGCAACAAGCTAAGGAAATACTAGAGGATATGAAAATCCTTGGTGAAGGATTTACCTTCATCCATGACATAGCTAGTGATCTTGTAAAAAAGAAATGTTGTAAACGTTCTTATTTACGTGGGGCGTTTCTTGCTGGAGGGTCCGTGAATAATCCGGAGACTTCCTCGTATCATTTGGAAATTGCTTCACTATACAAGGAACATAACGATTCCTTGTGTGAATTAATGAATAAATTTGGACTAAATAGCAAGACACTTGAGCGAAAAAAAGGTTACATTACTTACTTAAAAGAAGCAGAAAAAATTACCGAGTATTTAAATATTATTGGTGCAGTCAATGCTCTTCTTCGCTTTGAAGATGTGCGGATTGTAAGAGATATGCGAAATTCGGTTAATCGTCTAGTTAATTGTGAAACTGCGAACTTAAATAAGACGATTGGTGCTTCTATCCGGCAGGTTGAAAACATCCGCTATATTAACGATACGGTTGGATTGCATATTTTACCAGAAAAGCTAAGAGAAATCGCGGAACTCCGCCTCCATTATACGGATGTAACCCTAAAGGAACTAGGGGAGATGGTTTCCGGAGGTACAATTAGTAAATCGGGAATTAATCATCGGTTAAGAAAAATAGATGAAATCGCGGAAAAATTACGGATTGGTGATTTAGCTCCAAGAAAATAGAGGAAAAACATAAGGAGGATTTTGTAATGGTAGAGAAACAAGTTGAAGTTAAATTGAAAACGGGTCTTCAGGCACGACCAGCAGCATTATTTGTTCAGGAAGCGAACCGTTTTTCAGCTGATATTTTTTTAGAGAAAGATGGTAAAAAAGTAAATGCAAAGAGTATTATGGGTCTTATGAGCTTAGCTGTCGGTTCAGGAGTTTTAGTTAATATTGTCGCTGACGGCGATGATGAAGAAAAAGCAATCGATGCACTATCTAATTTTGTTCAAAACGAACATTAAAATAAAAAGAGTTTGACCTGAAATTGGTCAAACTCTTTTTACTATTACTTATCTTTTTTATCTTCTTTAAGGCTTCTAGTGATAATATGGTCAACGAGACCGTATTCTTTCGCTCTTTCAGCTGTCATGAAGTTATCGCGGTCAGTGTCCTTTTGGATCACTTCTAGTGGCTGGCCAGTGCGCTCTGCTAAGATTCCATTCAATTTTTCACGGAGGAATAGAATACGCTTAGCCGCAATTTCAATTTCAGTTGCCTGCCCTTGTGCTCCGCCTAATGGCTGATGGATCATTACTTCAGCATTTGGTAAGGCATAACGCTTACCTTTTGTACCTGCTGCAAGTAAGAAAGCGCCCATTGAAGCTGCCATACCAATACAAATCGTTTGAACATCTGGCTTAATGAACTGCATAGTGTCGTAAATGGCCATACCTGCAGTAATACTGCCGCCAGGGCTGTTGATATAGATGGATATATCCTTTTCAGGGTTTTCCGCTTCTAGGAATAATAATTGAGCAACGATGCTGTTAGCAACATGATCATCAATCCCACTGCCAAGCATAATAATACGGTCTTTTAAGAGACGAGAATAAATGTCGTATGCTCTTTCTCCACGGTTTGTTTGTTCAATAACTGTAGGGATCAAATTCATTTTTCTTCCTCCTTTAAGTATGAAAGATTTTAATATGTATAGTTAATGATACACTGATGGTCAATTAAGGTCAAACAATTCGCCTTTTAATTTGTTCGACAAGTTTCCCTCTTTAAGCATAACCATTGGGTTGTTTTTTAAACCTATCCTACTTGCAAAGTTTATTGAATTAGAATATAATATATAAGTCGCATATATTGCGCTCGTGGTGCAACGGATAGCACGTAAGATTCCGGTTCTTAAAATGGGGGTTCGATTCCCTCCGAGCGCGTCATCTAAACCTCTTGTTACTAGTTAACAGGAGGTTTTTTCTTTTCTGGCAGTTAATAACCATACACGAAATCTCCATCTTCATGTAAAATAGAGCAAGGGGGGAGATAGGTTATGGACTTAAAAGCAGGTTTATGGCAGCAGCAATCATTGAAATTGGCGATGACACAGGAATTGACCCAAGCGATTGCGCTCTTACAATATTCAGCACAAGAACTATGTTCTTTCTTAGAAAACAAGGCGCTTGAAAATCCCCTAATCCAGGTTGAGAATAATACTATCCAGCCTATTAATCCATTAATAGACCGAAATCGGCGGAAACATACTAAGAATACGGAAAATGAGTGGATTGAGCAGATTGCTGCTAAAACATTTTCGATTGAAGACCACTTAATCAGTCAGCTTAATTTATATAAATACTCCAGTAAGCAATTAATGGTTATCAAATGTCTAATCGAAAACCTGGATGTAAACGGATACTTAACTTCGGACCCTGTTGAAATTTCAAAACAACTCGGTGTACCTTTAGAGCTTGTAGAGGAGAGCATTATAGTTATCCAAACCTTAGAGCCGGCTGGAATCGGGGCTCGTGACCTTCAAGAATGTTTATTGATTCAAATCGAAAGGGAAAACCGAGATGATGACTTGGCGCTAACCATTCTTACTGATTATTTCGTACCCTTTGCGGAAAAGAAATGGAAGCCAATTTCGAAGGAATTACAAATCCCATTACAAAAGATACAAGAGATTTTTGATACGATCCAGCAATTAAATCCGCGTCCTGGAGCACTATTAGAGCAGGAAACTGCTTCATACATTATCCCTGACGCCATCGTTGAACGCTTTGGGGATGGTTTTTCTGTACGGTTGTGTGATGATATAATCCCTAAACTAAGTTTTAATGACCATTATTATCAAAAACTTACGTCCACTAAGGATTCTCAGGTAAGCCGCTTTCTGCAAGAGAAAGTACAGGATTATCAATGGATACTGAAAAGTATTGAGCAGAGGAAGGAAACATTAACTAGGGTCGTAAGTAAAATTGTGGAGAAGCAAACTCCATTTTTTCAAAAAGGCCGTGAATTCCTAGTTCCCATGACCATGAAGGAAGTCGCAAGTGAACTTGATATCCATGAATCAACTGTCAGCCGGGCTGTGAAGGAGAAATATGTGCAGACACCAATTGGTACTTTTTCATTGAAGTCCTTCTTTACCAGCACCATTCAAACGGTATCAAATGAAAACGCTTCTTCGACACAAGTGAAAAATGAAATCGCTTCGTTGGTTGAAAAAGAAAATAAACAACATCCGCTTTCTGATCAAGAAATAGTGGAAGTATTAAAGACAAGTCAAGGAATCGTGGTTTCGAGAAGAACGGTTGCTAAGTATCGAGATCAGTTGGGAATACCCTCCTCATCAAAAAGAAAAAGGTTTGATTGAAAGGAAAGTCCAAATGCCGCAAACAATAATTACTTTATATACTAGAAAACGCTGTTCTCTTTGCGATAAAGCAAAGAACATGATTGAAGAACTAAAGGAAGATTGGAATTTTACTTTAGAAGAAGTTGATATTGATACCAGTGATGAGTTAACAGAATTGTACGGGATCATGATTCCAGTCGTTCAGATTGATGGGGAAGAAGTGGGTTTTGGAATTATTAACAAAATTGACATAAGTAAACGCTTGCAAGAAAAATCGGAAAACTTTTGAGTTGAAATAGGTTTTCACTCCTGTTAGAATGTAAATTGTTAGCAGGGGTGATTTTTTTTCGATGGAGTGGGACATAATTTGTCTATGGTGGACATTTTATGACCAGTTACATATAATAAAGGAGCAGGACGTTATGCAATCACTCATCGATATTCAAAAAAGATTATTACCTGATCTCCTTCAGGTCCTACATAAACGATATTCTATCCTCAGACATATCGGTCTTATGCAGCCAGTGGGAAGAAGGAGTCTTGCTTCCAACCTTGGGTACACGGAAAGAGTTCTTCGCAGTGAGGTTGATTTCCTAAAGGAACAAAATCTTGTTTCAATTAACAATATTGGAATGAGTTTAACTGCTGAAGGGAAGAATTTGCTAGAAGATTTAGAAGGATTAATCCGAGAATTAATCGGTATTGACGTAATGGAGTTGGAGTTGAAACACCGACTTAAAATTCAAAAGGTGATTATTGTACCTGGAAACAGTGATGAATCCCTTATGGTGAAAGATGACCTAGGTAAGGCTTGTGCCTTTTGTATGAAAAAATATCTTACTGGGAAAAATATTATCGCTGTAACTGGCGGCTCAACGATGGCTGCTGTCGCAAACGTACTTACACCCGAGCTTGGCAAAAAGGAATTGCTATTTGTACCTGCACGCGGCGGAATTGGCGAGGATGTTCAGAACCAGGCAAATACGATTAGCTCGATTATGTCGAAAAATACAAAATCAAAGCACCGTGTATTCTATGTACCCGATCAGGTCAGTAACGAAATTTATCAATCCCTGATTAAAGAGCCTGAAATTCATGAAGTTTTGAACTTAATAAAATCCGCAAGCATGGTTCTTCATGGAATTGGGGATGCTATTACAATGGCTGAACGACGAAAATCGAGACCTGAGGTTATGCAGAAGCTAGAAGCGAATGCAGCTGTAGGGGAAGCTTTCGGTTATTATTTTAATGAAAAAGGTGAAATTGTCCACAAGGTTTTAACGATTGGACTTCAGCTAGAAGACCTTGCACAGATTCCCAATGTGATTGCTGTTGCAGGCGGCGCCTCTAAGGCGAAAGCAATAAAGGCATATATGAAAAAAGCACCTGCCTCGACGATTTTAATCACAGATGAGGGTGCAGCTAGAAAGTTATTAAAAGGTTAATCCCTTTTTAAAATAAGGCTGTGTTACGGCTAATTGTTATTTGGAGCGGAAGGCACAAAGACTCCTGCGGGAGGACGGGGCAGGGGAGACCCCACAGGCGCTTAAGCGCCGAGGAGGCTCCCCGGACCGCCCTAAGGTGCGCGAAGTGCCTGGAGCGGAAATATAACAGACGAGTTGAATACAGCCAAAAAAACCTTTTTTCAATACAAGGAGGAAATGAAAATGACAGTAAAAGTTGGTATTAATGGATTTGGTCGTATCGGCCGTAACGTATTCCGTGCGGCATTAAATAATGCAGAAATGGAAATCGTAGCAATTAACGATTTAACTGATGCAAATATGCTTGCGCACCTTTTAAAATACGATACTGTCCATGGAACTCTTCAACAAGAAGTTACAGTTGACGGTCAATATCTAGTTGTTGGCAACCAAAAAGTAAAAGTACTTGCTGAACGCGATCCAGCACAATTAGGTTGGGGAGAGCTTGGTGTTGAGGTAGTTGTTGAATCAACTGGACGTTTCACAAAGCGTGAAGATGCAGCGAAACACCTTGAAGCAGGTGCGAAGAAGGTTATCATTTCTGCTCCAGCAGATAACGAAGATATCACTATCGTAATGGGTGTTAACCAAGATAAATACGATCCGGCAAACCACCACGTATTATCAAACGCTTCATGTACAACAAACTGTCTAGCTCCTTTTGCGAAGGTTTTAAATGATGAATTCGGAATTAAGCGTGGAATGATGACTACTATCCACTCTTATACTAATGACCAACAAATCCTTGATTTACCACACAAGGACTACCGTCGTGCACGTGCAGCAGCAGAAAACATGATTCCTACTTCAACTGGTGCAGCGAAAGCAGTTTCTTTAGTTCTTCCAGAACTTAAAGGTAAATTAAATGGTATGGCTGTTCGTGTACCAACTCCAAACGTATCAATCGTCGATTTAGTTGCTGAATTAGACAGAGAAGTAACAGCTGATGAAGTAAATGCAGCATTAAAAGCAGCTGCTGAAGGTCCATTAAAAGGAATTTTACACTACAGCGAACTTCCATTAGTATCTACAGATTATAATGGCAGCCCAGCTTCATCTTCAATTGATTCATTATCAACAATGGTTCTTGAAGGTAATATGGTAAAAGTATTATCTTGGTATGATAACGAAGTTGGTTATTCTAGCCGTGTAGTTGACCTTATTGGATATATCGCTCAAAAAGGACTTTAATCTTTAGATAGCTGAGGTTGGAAATTTCTTCATCAAAAAGCTATAATGATTTAGGGTATTCAAAGGGGAGCGGGGAACATTCCCCCCTCCTTTTTTTATGTAATTAATCTTTGAGAATTGTCTAGCTGCAGCGCCTAGGGGCTCGGGTCATAAGCCAATCCGTCAAGAAGGTTAAAGAACAACCTTCATGACGGCTCGTCTTATGCCTGTCGCCCCTGGGCAAGGCGCTTCCGCTTTTCTCATTAGGAGGCTTATCGCATGAACAAGAAAACATTAAAAGATGTAGATGTAAAAGGAAAACGCGTTTTCTGCCGTGTTGATTTTAACGTTCCTATGCAGGATGGGAAAATCACGGATGAAACAAGAATCCGCGCTGCATTACCTACTATTCAATATTTAATCGATCAAGGTGCTAAAGTCATCTTAGCGAGCCATTTTGGACGTCCAAAAGGTAAAGTAGTAGAGGAAATGCGCTTAACTCCAGTGGCTGTAAGACTTTCTGAACTTCTTGGCAAAAACGTGCAAAAAGCAGATGAAGCATATGGTGATTCTGTTAAATCTATCATTGAATCTATGAATGAAGGCGATGTTCTACTTCTTGAAAACGTTCGTTTTTACCCAGGTGAAGAGAAGAATGATCCTGAACTGGCAAAATCCTTTGCAGAACTTGCTGATGTCTATGTAAATGATGCATTTGGTGCAGCTCATAGAGCACATGCTTCTACAGAAGGTATTGCACACCATCTTCCTGCAGTGTCTGGTCTTCTAATGGAAAAAGAGCTTGATGTACTTGGGAAGGCTTTGTCTAATCCTGAGCGTCCGTTTACTGCGATTATTGGCGGTGCAAAGGTTAAGGACAAGATTGGTGTTATTGAAAACCTATTAGATAAGGTTGATAACCTAATCATTGGCGGCGGTCTTGCTTATACTTTTATAAAGGCACAGGGTCATGAAATTGGTAAATCTCTTCTTGAAGCAGATAAACTTGACTTAGCGAATTCTTTTATCGAAAAAGCGAAAGAAAAAGGTGTCAATTTCTATATGCCGGTGGATGCTATCGTTGCGGATGATTTCTCTGCGGATGCGAATTCTAAAGAGGTAGCAATCGAAGAAATTCCTGCCGATTGGGAAGCTCTTGATATTGGACCTAAAACAAGAGAAATCTATCGTGACGTAATTCAAAATTCAAAATTAGTGATTTGGAACGGACCAATGGGTGTGTTCGAAATCGATAAATTTGCTGGTGGTACGAAGGCTGTTGCTGAAGCACTTGCAGAAGCAGAAGGTACATATTCAGTAATTGGCGGGGGAGACTCTGCAGCAGCGGTAGAGAAATTTAATTTAGCAGAAAAAATGAGTCATATTTCAACAGGCGGCGGTGCTTCACTTGAATTTATGGAAGGCAAAGAACTTCCAGGCGTAGTCGCTTTAAATGATAAATAATAAGAACTTTCTATTTTGAAAGGTTGTGTAGCAATGCGTAAACCGATTATTGCAGGTAACTGGAAAATGAATAAGACATTTGCTGAGGCGAAAAGCTTTGCCGAGGAAGTAAAAGGTCTTGTTCCACATCATGAAAGAATGGATTCTGTTATTTGTGCACCAGCTTTATTTTTACAAAGTCTTGTAGAACAAACAGAAGGATCCGATGTCAAAATAGGCGCACAAAACATGCATTTCGAAGAAAGCGGAGCTTTTACAGGAGAAATCAGTCCTAAACCTCTAGCTGAAATTGGGGTTCAATATGTGATTCTTGGACATTCTGAACGTCGTGAAATGTTTAATGAAACCGATGAAAGTGTTAATAAAAAGACTCTTGCAGCCTTTAAATATAACTTAACTCCAATCGTTTGCTGCGGTGAAACATTAGAGCAGCGTGAAAACGGTGAAACCAATGAACTTGTTGGTTCACAAATTCAAAAAGCGTTAGCTGGTTTAACAGATGAGCAAGTAAAACGAACGGTTATTGCGTACGAACCAATTTGGGCAATTGGAACAGGCAAATCTTCAACTGCACAAGATGCAAATGAAGTATGTGCACATATCCGCCAAGTTGTATCACAGCAATTCAGTGAAAAGGTCGCAAACGCTGTTAGAATTCAGTATGGCGGCAGTGTGAAACCTGAAAATATTAAGGAATACATGGCACAGCCTGATATTGACGGTGCACTTGTTGGCGGAGCAAGCCTTGAGCCAGGTTCATTCCTGCAGCTATTGGAGGCAGGAAGCTATGAGTAAGTCTCCCGTTGCCCTCATCATTCTAGATGGATTTGGATGCAGGGATGAACAAAAAGGGAATGCAGTCTATCATGCTAAAAAACCTAATTTCGACCGTTATTGGAGTACTTTCCCCCACTCACATTTAACTGCTTCTGGTGAGGCAGTTGGGCTTCCTGAAGGACAAATGGGAAACTCTGAAGTGGGTCATTTAAATATCGGTGCGGGCCGGATTGTATACCAAAGCTTAACGCGTGTGAATATCGCCATCCGTGAAGGTGAATTTGTAAAAAATGAAACCATCTGCAGTGCGATGGACCATGTGAAGAAAAATGGAACAAACCTGCATTTATTTGGTTTATTATCCGATGGCGGCGTACACAGCCATATTAACCATATGTTTGCCCTATTAAAGATGGCAAAAGAGGAAGGCGTAGAAAAGGTATATATTCATGGCTTCCTAGATGGACGTGATGTTGGTCCGAAAACAGCGGCAACATATATTCGACAAACTTTGGATAAAATTAATGAGTATGGCATTGGTGAGTTTGCTACCATCTCTGGACGTTATTATTCAATGGACCGTGATAAGCGCTGGGATCGTGTTGAAAAGTCATACTGCTCCATGGTTTATGGTGATGGACCTGCCTATACCAATCCATTAGATGTAGTAGAGGATTCCTACCAACATGGAATTTTTGATGAATTCGTGATTCCTTCCGTGATTACAAAGGAAGATGGTCAGCCTGTTGCGACAATCCAAGACAATGATGCAGTCATTTTCTATAATTTCCGTCCAGACCGTGCAATCCAAATTTCTAATGTATTTACAAACGAAGATTTCCGTCCGTTTGACCGTGGTGAGAAACATCCGAGGGATTTATTCTTCGTATGTTTAACACATTTTAGTGAATCGGTAAATGGATACGTAGCGTTTAAGCCTTCTAACTTGGATAACACGTTAGGAGAGGTATTATCGCAAAATGGATTGAAGCAATTAAGAATTGCAGAAACCGAAAAATATCCTCATGTTACGTTCTTTATGAGCGGTGGTCGTGAGGACAAGTTCCCGGGTGAAGAGCGTATTCTTATCAATTCACCTAAAGTTGCAACCTATGACCTGCAGCCTGAAATGAGTGCATATGAAGTTACTGACGCTCTACTTAAAGAAATTCAAGACGATAAATTTGACGCTATTATCCTAAACTTTGCTAACCCTGATATGGTTGGACATTCAGGAATGCTTGAACCAACTGTTAAGGCAATCGAAACAGTTGATGAATGCTTAGGTAAAATTGTAGACTTAATCCTTGAAAAAGGTGGATCAGCGATTATTACGGCTGACCATGGTAATGCAGATGAGGTTATCACCATCGAAGGTGAGCCAATGACAGCTCATACCACGAATCCAGTCCCAGTCATTATCACAAGAAATGATGTGGAACTGCGAGAAGGTGGAATCTTAGGAGATTTAGCTCCTACGATGTTAAAGCTGCTTGGTGTCGAGCAGCCAGAAGAAATGACAGGAAAATCATTAATTAAATAATTTTTATACTAAAAGGAGAGAAATTAAATGCCATTTATTGCAGATGTATACGCACGTGAAGTATTAGATTCCCGCGGTAACCCAACAGTTGAAGTAGAAGTTTTTACTGAATCCGGTGCTTTTGGCCGTGCTTTAGTTCCAAGTGGTGCTTCTACTGGTGAATATGAAGCAGTAGAACTTCGCGATGGGGATTCAGAGCGCTACCTTGGTAAAGGTGTATTAAAAGCTGTAGATAACGTGAACGAAATTATTGCACCACACCTTGTTGGTGAAGAATTCAGCGTTTTAGACCAAGTTGCTATTGACCATGCTTTAATCGAGCTTGATGGAACTGAAAATAAAGGTAAATTAGGTGCCAATGCCATCCTAGGTGTTTCTATGGCTGTAGCTCATGCTGCTGCAAACTACTTAGATATTCCTTTATATCAATACCTTGGCGGATTCAACTCTAAGCAGCTTCCAGTTCCAATGATGAATATCGTTAACGGCGGAGAACACGCTGATAACAACGTTGATATTCAAGAATTCATGGTTATGCCTGTTGGAGCTCCTAACTTCAGAGAAGCACTTCGTATGGGTACAGAAATTTTCCACAGCTTAAAGTCTGTTCTTAAGGAAAAAGGACTTAACACTGCTGTTGGAGATGAAGGTGGATTTGCTCCAAACCTAGGATCTAACGAAGAAGCACTTCAAACGATTGTACAAGCAATCGAAAAAGCTGGCTACAAGCCTGGTGAACAAGTATTCTTAGCAATGGACGCAGCATCTTCTGAGTTCTATAACAAAGAAGATGGAAAATACCATCTTGCAGGTGAAGGCGTTGTTAAGACTTCCGCAGAAATGGTTGATTGGTACGAAGAGCTTTCTAGCAAATACCCAATCATCTCGATCGAAGATGGTTTAGATGAAAACGATTGGGAAGGACACAAGCTTCTAACTGAACGTCTTGGTAAAAAAGTTCAATTAGTTGGGGATGACCTATTCGTTACAAATACGAAAAAGCTTTCAGAAGGTATTGAGAAAGGAATCGGCAACTCAATCCTTATCAAAGTTAACCAAATCGGTACATTAACTGAAACATTTGACGCAATTGAAATGGCGAAGCGTGCTGGTTATACTGCAGTTATTTCTCACCGTTCTGGTGAAACGGAAGATAACACAATCGCTGACATCGCTGTTGCAACAAATGCGGGTCAAATCAAAACAGGTGCACCTTCACGTACAGACCGTGTAGCGAAATACAACCAATTGCTTCGTATTGAAGACCAATTAGGTGAAACAGCACAATACAATGGTTTAAAATCTTTCTATAACCTTAAAAAATAATGACTAAATCAAAGAAAGGCACTCATTGACGAATGAGTGCCTTTTTCCCTTGAGTGACCAAAAGTTAGTTGGAAGAAGGATCTGGGTCAATGCAGGGCTGCTGGAGTGACCGAAAGTTAGTTGGAAAAGGTATTTGGGTCAATGCTGGGTTACTGGAGTGACCATAAGTTGATTGGAAGTAGGATTTTGGTCAATGCACTAGCGCCAGTTAAAAGGTAAACTTCAATAAGCTGACACAACGCTGGTATTGTTAAAAGGCCGATAATATGGTACATTAAAAATACTGTGAAATGTACGAACTAACAGGAGGTGGCTTACATGCATGCATTGGTTGTAACATTATTAGTAATTGTTAGTATTGGACTTATTCTAGTTGTTTTATTGCAATCAGGTAAAAGTGCTGGATTATCTGGTGCCATTTCAGGTGGTGCAGAAACATTATTCGGTAAGCAAAAAGCACGTGGACTTGATTTAATTTTACATCGTATTACTGTTGTATTAGCAGTTCTTTTTATTATTCTTGCGGTATTAGTTGCATACTTCGAAGTTTAATAAAGATTGCTCAAAAACCTGGCTAATGTCAGGTTTTTTTTAATGTACAAAAAAACGAAGGCTTTTTTCTGGAATGTTACCCAATTGTTTGCTTAAACTAAGGTATCGGATTTGATTAGAGTTGAAGGAGTTTTTATGATGAAAATTACAGCACCTAAGCCCTTTACCTTTCAAGGAGGAAAACGAGCTGTATTATTGCTTCACGGATTTACAGGTAATTCAGCTGATGTCAGGATGTTGGGAAGATTTTTAGAAAAACGGGGATATACCTGTCATGCCCCCCACTATAAAGGGCACGGAGTTCCCCCAGAAGAGCTAGTACATACAGGTCCAGAAGATTGGTGGCAGGACGTTATAAATGGCTACAATTTCCTAAAAAACCTCGGCCATGAAGAAATTGCTGTTGGGGGACTATCACTAGGCGGCGTATTTTCTTTGAAATTGGGTTACACTGTACCTATAAAGGGTATTATACCGATGTGTGCACCTATGTATATAAAAAGTGAAGAAGTGATGTATCAAGGAATTCTTGAGTATGCCCGCGAATATAAAGTACGGGAAGGGAAAACGGAAGAACAAATTGAATTGGAAATGAATGAGTTTGCTAAAACGCCTATGAAAACCTTAAAGGCGCTGCAATCTTTAATTTCTGACGTCCGCAACCATGTGGATATGATTTATGCTCCAACCTTTGTCGTCCAAGCCCGCCATGATAATATGATTAACACAGATAGTGCAAACATAATTTACAATGAAGTTGAGTCCGTAAAGAAAGAAATTAAATGGTATGAGGAATCGGGACATGTGATTACGTTAGATAAAGAACGTGATCAGCTTCATGAAGATATTTACGCCTTTTTAGAAAAATTAGATTGGCAGAACTAATCTCTTGAGGAGGGATTTTATTGGAAGACAACATTCAACTGCACGTTGATAAACTATTACAATATATGAAAGATGAGGCTTACAAGCCTTTGACGGTACAAGAGCTGGAAGAAGCATTTGGAATAGCTGATTCAAGCGATTTTAAGGAATTTGTGAAAGCACTGGTTCAAATGGAAGAAAAAGGCCTTGTTGTCCGTACGCGCAGCAACCGTTATGGTTTGCCGCAAAAAATGAACCTTATTCGCGGTAAGCTGACAGGTCATGCAAAAGGTTTTGCGTTTGTGATACCAGATGAACCGGGTATGGATGATATTTTTATACCGCCAAATGAGTTGAATAATGCCATGCATGGTGATACCGTTCTTGCTCGAATTGCTTCCGAGACTTCCGGTCAGCGAAGAGAAGGAAGTATCATTCGTATTCTAGAAAGAGGCGTGCAGCAAATTGTCGGTACCTATGTAGAAAGCAAAAGCTTTGGCTTTGTTATCCCGGATGATAAAAAATTCGCAAGTGATATCTTTATTCCAAAGACAGCATCTAAAGGTGCGGTAGAAGGACATAAAGTTGTGGTTAAGCTTACTACCTATCCAGAGGGACGTAAAAGTGCTGAAGGAGAAGTTATCACTGTACTTGGACATAAAAATGACCCAGGTGTAGATATTCTTTCTGTTATTCATAAGCATGGACTGCCTATGGCATTCCCAGATGAAGTATTAAAGCAGGCAAATGAGACACCGGATACAATTGATGAAAGTGAATTGGCGAACCGCCGCGATTTACGGAATGAAACCATTGTTACGATAGACGGAGCTGACGCGAAAGACCTTGATGACGCGGTTACTGTAACGAAGCTTGAAAATGGTAATTATAAGCTTGGCGTACATATTGCAGATGTCAGCTATTATGTAAAAGAAGGAACGCCAATCGACCTTGAGGCAGAAGAACGTGCTACAAGTGTATATTTAGTCGACAGGGTTATTCCAATGATTCCACATCGTTTATCCAATGGAATTTGTTCACTAAATCCACGAGTTGACCGGCTGGTGTTATCATGTGATATGGAAATTAATCCAGAAGGTCAAGTTGTTACTCATGAGATTTTTCAGAGTGTCATCAAGACTACTGAGAGAATGACTTATTTTGATGTAAATAAGATTTTAGTTGATAAAGATGAGGAAACACGTTCCCGCTATGAATCGCTTGTTCCGATGTTTGAACAAATGGAGGAACTGGCCCAAATCTTGCGCGAGAAGAGAATGAAGCGCGGTGCGATTGATTTCGACTTTAAAGAATCTAAGGTTTTGGTCGATGAAGAGAGTAAACCGGTAGATGTGGTTCTTCGTGAACGGTCGGTAGCGGAAAGATTAATTGAAGAATTTATGCTTGCGGCCAATGAAACAGTTGCAGAGCATTTTCACTGGATGGAAGTACCGTTTATTTATCGAATCCATGAAGATCCAAAAGAAGATAAGCTAAGAAGATTCTTTGAGTTTATCACGAATTTTGGCTACATCGTTAAAGGAACAGCGAATGATGTGCATCCGAGGGCGTTACAGGAAATTATCGAAGAGGTTCAAGGGAAGCCGGAAGAGATGGTTATTTCGACCGTTATGCTTCGTTCCATGCAGCAGGCAAAATACGATCCTGAAAGCTTGGGTCACTTTGGATTATCAACAGAGTTTTATACTCATTTCACATCGCCAATTCGACGGTATCCAGATACCATCGTACATCGTTTAATCCGGACGTATTTAATTGAAGGAAAGCTTGATGAGGCGACGAGGGAAAAATGGAATGCCAGATTGCCTGAAATTGCTCAGCATTCATCGAAAATGGAGCGCCGGGCTGTTGATGCAGAACGTGAAACGGATGAGCTTAAGAAAGCTGAATATATGGAAGATAAGATTGGTGAAGAGTATGACGGTATCATTAGCTCGGTAACCAATTTTGGGATGTTTGTTGAGCTTCCAAATACAATTGAAGGTCTCGTCCATGTCAGCTATTTAACAGATGATTATTATCGATTCGACGAGCGCCATTTTGCGATGATTGGCGAGCGGACAGGGAATGTATTCCGTATTGGCGATGAAATTACCGTAAGAGTCGTAAAAGTCAATAAAGACGAGCGTTCCATCGACTTTGAAATCGTCGGAATGAAAGGTACACGCCGCGAGCGTTCAGAGACACCGAGAGTATTTAAAACAGGCAGTGATACGAAAAAACCGCGCCGAAATAAAACACAGGACGGTCGTGGCGGTGGGCAAAAGTCTGAAGCACGTGGAGGCGGATCAGGTCAAGGATCTGGCACCCGAAAGAAAAAGAAGTTTTACGATAATGTACCCAAGAATAAAAGCACAAAACGGAAAAACAAGAAAAGATAATTTAGGAGGGGGCCTTATACGAGGTCCTCTTTCAATTGTTATGAATACAGTTTTCTGCTAAAATTAACCCATAACGAGGTGAGAGACATGCCAAAAGGTGAAGGAAAAGTTGTTGCGCAAAATAAAAAAGCATACCATGATTACTTTATTGAAGAAACATATGAGGCTGGTATCGTTCTTCAAGGTACGGAAATCAAATCTATACGTGCCGGAAAAGTGAATTTAAAGGATTCCTATGCAAGAATCCACAACGGTGAAATGCATTTATTAAATATGCATGTAAGCCCATATGAACAAGGAAATCGATATAATCATGACCCATTAAGGCAGCGAAAGCTTTTGCTCCATAAGCGTGAAATTAATAAGCTTTTTGGAGAAACAAGAGAAGCAGGATATGCACTGATCCCATTAAAGATTTATTTGAAAAATGGATTTGCCAAGGTTTTATTAGGGTTGGCAAAGGGTAAAAAGAATTATGATAAACGTGAAGTCCTTAAGCAAAAAGAGGCTAAGCGTGATATCGAGCGTGCATTCCGTGACCGTCAGAAAATATAATTACAAATACTTACAATTGAAAAATTCGCTCAGTGTGTTATAATAAGTTTGTCGCTAAGGAGCGATGATAACTTTTGCTCAAACTATTGTTGAGCATCCGAACCGTCTGCTTAAATCTTTCATTAGATTTAGCACATTTTATAATGGGGGCGCTACGGATTCGACAGGGGTAGTTCGAGCTTGGGTTGCGAGTCGAGGGGATCGGCCTCGTTAAAACGTCAACGCCTATAACTGGCAAAACTAACAACAACCTAGCTTTCGCAGCTTAATAACTGCTTAGCTGTTCGCCCCTCCATCGCCTATGTGGTAGGGTAGCGGACTCACTCTTAGTAGGCTACGCCGGAGTCCACCGTCTGAGGACGAAGGAAGAGAACAACCAGACTAGCTGACCGGACGCCTGTCGATAGGCAAAAGGATCAGCGAAGCGCCAATATGTCGACTACACTCGTAGAAGCTTAAGTGCCGATATCTTTGGACGCGGGTTCGATTAATTATTAGTCGCCTTATGTGGTAACACATAAGTGAAAATTCGGCTTTATCGGTGAAACCTAAGTCGCTTAAATGGCGATAAGGCAATGCCGAGCGGTATGTGGAGTAATCCAACAGCCGTGTATCGACTTATAGGCTGCCATCTTGATATGGTAGTACTAGGATGCGAAATCCTGCCTTTAGGGTAAAAATTATATTTCGCATAAGACGCCGAAGGACCTGTAAACGCAGGTTCAAGATATAGTCAGTGCCATGACGAAAGCATGGAAACGCACGTCCCGCCGTCTCCACCATACATAAGGTGGATAACAAGGCTAGCTGTATGTGACTTAAATCATAAAAATGTCACACTAACAATCTTATGCTTTAAAATTAAAGTGACAATTTTATGCTTTAAAGTAATTTTCGAGTTAAAGCTAGAGAGTTCTTGTTTTATTTTAAGAAGCTGTAGACATATGTCTACAGCTTCTTATATTTTAGCTATGTTTTTAATGATAATATTTTGGTGATAAAAAGAATTCTTTATAGATATTCTTAATTATTATGACCATTTTTCTTAATCATCAATCCATTAATTATCAATGCCACCATCACCTGATAACCTTGTATAAATATACTTGTTTCCCCGTGCAATTTTTAAAAGTAGATGAATAATCTCTTCAAATTAGTCGGAGGTTAAACTCTCTAATTGATTTTTTAACTGTTTTGAATTAATTTTTAAATAATGAATAAATCACTGTTTACTCCTGTAGTATGGGTGAGGATTTTTATTATTAGATACCTATAGCTTCCAGGCACCAGACTTTTATAAGAAATGTGGATATAAGGTTATTGGAAAAGTTGAAGATCACCCAAAAGGATATAACCAGTATTATTTAGAAAAAAAATTAACCTAACAGTTATAAACAAAGAATAAATTTACGAATCGTTTTTTTTTATTAAAGTAACGGGTGTTTTGATCCAAATAGGATTAAAGCACCTTTTTGTTTAATTCCTTATTATGCTAACGTGGCAGGATAGTTTAAGAAAGAAAACTTGATAGGAGTGAAGTTAGATAATAAGGAAACATAAAAAATAAGATTATAAAAATTTGTAATAATAGATTAAATAATACTGGTGCATTAATTGGATTAAGGTATGTTCTTAGAACCTAATATAAATTGCTTTATCCATATTTAACTCCTTCTTGCACCCATATTATTTGTTTGTGTCAATAAAAATATAACAATTAATATTGGGAAAGTTGGGGTGTAATTTACTTCTTAAACGTGAAGAGTTTTAATTTTCATGATATATGAATATTCTGAAAATCGTTGACTTATCTGCTGGTATAAATTAACATTATAGTTGGGATCCCTAATTTTTTTCAATACCAATAAAGAGTTAAAAAAACTCTTTTTTAAGTTTGATTAAAAACGCTATCACTTTAAAAGAGTTTGAGGTAAAAGTAATTAATTTAGGGGGAAGTACACAGTGATATTTAAGAAATTAGTATCAATAGGAATAGCATTATTTTTATTGCTTGGTGGGAGTTATTCAACATATGCAGAGGGAAAGTCCGAGGAAATGAAAATTGAAGCCAAACTCTTAAAAATGGGCTATACGAAAGAACAAATTGACCTATTATCTGAGGGAGTAAAAGTAGAATTAGCAGAAGAAAGTGATAGAGGTGCAAAGTTGGTTTCGTTCAAGCATAGTAAGATGAATGAATCTGCCCCTCAAAATAGTGCAGGTGAATTTAGTACCATGTCACAGATTAGTTCAAGTACATTGTACTTAAATCTTTCAATTTTGAATCTGGGTACTTCCTCAAACTATAATACTCGAAAAATTTATTCTGACTTTAAGTGGAATAGTAAACCATATTGGAAGTTAAAAGATAAAATAGGTATTGCCTGGGCTGATGGTTGGAATATCAAAAATGGAA
>JAPSKD010000347.1 GCA_031177865.1 Bacillus sp. (in: firmicutes)
TGTAAGTTCATTGGCTGCTTGCTTCGCAATGCTTTGTTCTTCCTCTGGTGTTTCCACACGCAAGTGAAATTCAAGCTCATTGGCTGCTTGCTTCGCAATGATTCTTGCTTCTTCGAGCGTTTCTCCTTTAGCAATTACATATGCATACCGGTGTCCCATAGACAAAGGAGTTGTTACGTAAGTCCCAATCTTTGGCTTAACGTACACTTCTACTACGCCAGGTGTAGCCATTGCCCTTCCCTTACCTGTAACTTTTTCTAATATGCCTTTATTATTGAGGATAACATACTGAGTAAAAACATAATCATTTGTACTCTTTTCTAAAGATGGAACCTCTCCTATTAACATCTTTAGTGTTTCTTCTACTAAGCTATAACCAAAAGCGGCTTGAATCATTTTGTTCATAGCACCGCCCGATATTCTCGGATTAATCTCAATCAGTTTCCATCCGTCCTCCGCCAGTCTTAACTCTAAATGAAAAGCACCATTTTTAAAATCTAATGAAGAAACAATCGTATCAATTAAATCCATTAAACTTTCTTCTAGGCTCGCCGGTACTTCTGCTATCACTCCGTATCCAGTAACAATAAACCGTTTCCCCCTTGTTATTTCTTGCTTAATAACAGCACCAATGAGAACCTTCCAGTTGGTGACAAGAACCTCTACTAAGTATTGATCCCCGACCACATATTCTTCGATGATGATTGTTTCATTTGGATTTTTAGATCGTAGTTTCCTCACATTGTTGTCTAATTTTCTCATATTAGCTGCAAAAAGGACATCCTTTGAACCAGTTGAGGAAGCACACTTCACTACCACAGGGAACTTTAATTTCTGATAAGTGAGAGCAAAAGGCAATTTAACATCTTCTGTTATTAACTTAAATTTGGGTGTAAAAAACTCGTTTGCGAAAAAAGATCTGGTCTTTTCTTTATTTTCCATAATACCAAGAGCTTCTGTTGATAAATAGTTTACACAGTATTCGTCAGCTAATAAAGAAGCAGTCTGAACGTGTTTCGCGACAAAGCTGGTAATGATAACTACTTCATTTCCTCGCTGCTGCAATAAATGTATTTGTTTTTTGATTTCATCTATATTGCTAAGATTCACTAATGTGAGCTGATGAACATCCTCATATTCACTTCTTTGCTGAATTTGTTTTTCTTGATCAGTAAAAACAACCGTATAATACCCGAATTTATTTGCTGCTTTTACAGCCTCTCTGCTTGATCCGGATTTATTTAATCCGATAAAAATGATGGTTCTCATTCTCTCACTCCTATTTTCCTCACAAAGATGAACGCCTTATATGTTATGAAGGAATTAGAGTTTTGTATGGACTTTTTCAACATTTTGCGAAATCTAGACGGGCCAAAACGTACGTATTTATAGTTAAATGTACAATCTCATCATTAAGATACTCATAAAATAACAGGTACCGTACTTTAGGTTAGGAAGTGAATGATCTTCATGAAAGCTTTTTCCATTTTCGAAATCCGCCAAATCATTAATGGTGAATTACTTCAAGGCTCAGATGATTTCGTGATTGACTATATACCTTATTATCAAAAAATTAGAAGGAAAAAGAGAAACGTACTCATTTTTATAAGAAATAAATCTGAATTAGATCTCAGATATATTAACTCAAGACTTCCTTGTGCCATTGTAACCGACGATGATTTTGATATCCTTAAATCTATAAAGGGATTAACGATTGTTAAAGTAAAGAATGTAAGGAGTGCCTTTTGGAACTTTGTCCACTATTATCGAGAACTGTTTACGATTCCAGTAGTAGCCGTTACAGGTACGTGCGGGAAGACAACCACAAAGGAAATGATTGCTCATATTCTTAGAGAGCAGAAAAAGGTCCAAGCCACTAAAAGCAGTGCTAACTCCAGGCTTGCACATTTACACTATCTCCTTGGGATAGATGACTATACGGGTGCTGCAGTAATTGAAACGGCTGTAGGGAAGCCCGGTGACATTACCTATGCTTCTAGATTTTTTAAACCCACAATCGGAATTATTACAAACATTGGTGCCTGTCATTTAAATGCCTGCAAAACCATTGAGGCCTATGTAGCCGCAAAAGGAGAAATGGTTTCATGCTTAGGAGAAAGTGGTGTTTTAATTCTAAATGCAGACGATGAGAAAACGAAAACAATCGATTTAGCTGAATTTAAAGGAAAGATAGTATACTTTGGAATCAAAAACCAAGCTTACTTCCATGCAACAGACATTCAATACGGTAAAGGCGGCATGAATTTTAATCTTAAAGTAAAAAAGAAAAGTTTTCCCGTATTTGTTCCAGGTTATGGACAACACCAGGTTGCCAACGCCCTGGCCGCAATAGCTGCTGTAAATGAAATTGGCATGGACATTAGACACGCTGCAAAACGTTTACACTCATTCAATAACCTTGGGAGACATTTGGAGATAACCACGGGTTATAACGGCGCTACTATTATTGATGATACTTGGAATTTTAATACTACTTCGTTGGAAGCAGCCATGCAGGTTTTAAATCATGCCTCTGAAGGAAAACATAGAATCGCATTGTTTACTGATATGGCAGCACTAGGAGAATACAGTCGTGAACTGCATAGGGAAGCTGGTGAAATTGTTAACAAGTATGGGGTAGATACCATTATTACGATTGGAAATCGCGCTTCCGAAATGGCACATTATACGCGTGACCTTGGGTTAAAATGCAACATTTATTCATTTTATAAATACGATCAGGTCTATTCACTGCTAAAGGAAATCTTAAATGAAAATTCAACTTTATTAATAAAGAGTTTTGGCAATAACTCGTCTATGATTGAATTAGCTTCTTTTTTTAAACGATAATTTAACCCAAATCATGGCAATTCAAGAGGATGTTTCCTCGGTTTCTCCTCCATTTTCTATGTTAAGATGGGGTTGTTCCTACTCGAGGAGTAACCATAACAGGAAGCGAGGAGAAACTTATATGAAAAAGAAATTGATTACCACTTCAGTGGCACTAATGATTACATTTAGTGGAATGAGCATTCCAACTTTGAATATAACTTCAAATCACGCAGCAGCTGCAACAACAGCGATTCCTAACCCTTACAACAACCAAGCTGCAGTTGACGCTAAAGCAGACGAGATCATCGCAACAGCAAAGTATTTAATTGGTAAAGCTGAATATGGTCCTAAAAAAACAACTTATCCTTACCAATTTGCTTGTGCGACATTTATTAATTTTGTGTTTGGACAAAACGGTGTCGATATCGCTACCGAAACAGAAGAATATATGATGGAACAAGGATACGAAGTTCCAAGAGATCAGCTCCAAAAAGGTGACCTTGTATTCTTTGATGCTAATCCAACAAACACTGATCCAACCGACCATGTAGGAATATATATCGGTGATAATAAGATTATTCACATGGCCAACCCGGAGCTAGATGTAACCATTTCTGACTTGGATAGCACGTCTTATTACCGTAACAATTATGTAAAAGCTAAAAGAGTACTGCCTAGTCTCTTATCAGCTAACCCTGCTACAAAAGGAGACCAAGTGGTTGCTGGATATTTCGCTTTAAAAGATAAAGTGAAAATTAATTCAACAACAAACAATGCAGCAACTTCAACATTTACAAATGGAGGATTAGTAGATCATATCTATAAGCAAGCAGGAATCAATTTAGGTACAACAAACATGACTGAGCAAATGAAATTAGGTCAGCCCGTTTCTAAGGATAATCTAAAAAAAGGTGACCTTGTATTCTTTAACAATACTAAAGGCTCCACTACACCAGCGTTAGTAGGTATTTACGGAGGCGACCACCGCTTACTTTTAGCCTCTACTGCCTATGGAACGGTGACTAGAATTTTGTTCCTGCCTTATTATAATGATTTGCACTATATTACTGCAAGACGTGTGATTACGGAAACACCTGTAACCGCTACACCAACAACACCGGCATCAACGCCAACACCAGCACCAACGCCAACACCGGCACCAGCACCAACACCGGCACCAGCACCAACGCCAACACCGGTACCACCAGCAGTGCCAACTAAAGCTGATTCTATTGTTACTACTGCCACAAACCTGATTGGGAAGGCAAACTTTGGCTATGCTTATAATGAAAGTACGCTTACCTTTACACCTGGTGGTTTTACAAAGTATGTTTTTAATCAGCATGGCATTAACTTAAAGTCTACTCTTGCCAGCTACCAAGCTAATTTAGGTCAAGCTGTACAGAAAACAAATCTTCAAAAAGGCGACCTAATCTTCTTTAAAAATGGAGGTACCACTTCAATTAGCAACGTTGGCATCTATGTGGGCGATAATCAATTTATTCACCTCTACAGAGGAAAAGGAACAGTAAAAGAAAATCTAAATACAGATTGGGCAACAAATAATTATGTAACAGCACGCCGAGTATTGTAATTCAAAGAGGAGCATTCTGGCTCCTCTTTTTTATGATTTAACCTATTCTTTTTTCCACAGGGGTTAAACTTTTCCCAGGCCCTATAGCAACAAAACCATTCTTTAAGTAGTGACTCAAAGAATTTCTTGTACACTTCGCCTTAATTAAATCCCTATTTAACGTTAAAACATACTTGTCACGTTCTTCAAATAAACGAGCGTATATTCCTTTATTTCTATATTCTTTTCTAACAAAATCAGTATTATAATAAATGTATGCCTGTCTTAACACACAGGAAACTACACCCACTAATTCATCTCCAAGTTTTGCCCCGAACCAAACAGTATTTTGGTTGTCCCTTACTCTCATTCTCGCTTGCTTTATATAGGGGACAATAGGGGAGATTTCTTTAAAAGTCATCCGTGAAACGGTGAGTCCATCCATGAACATCAACTCCAGTAGAGATTAAATATAAAATTTAACATCGTAACTTGTCTATTTATATTATGAATATATTTATCCTGTGTTTGTGTAAACCTACCGGTTGATAAGCCTAAAAAAAACGATGATTTTTATCATCGTCAGATTGTCGAGAAAGGTTATTTTTCTCGGCAATTTTTATTTTGTCTGAGTCTACCCAATTGAAAAATCATTAAAAATATGTGCCTGCACACTGGCCTGTTGATTTCCGCTCCAGGTGCTTCGCGGACCTTAGGGCGTGCCGGGGAGCCTCCTCGGCGCTAAAGCACCTGCGGGGTCTCCCCGGC
>JAPSKD010000039.1 GCA_031177865.1 Bacillus sp. (in: firmicutes)
GCCCAAATGATTCACGGATTCCACGAAAAGCAGGATGTACCGCTTTGTCAAATTTATACACTGCAATGCTAATAAACGGTAATACCGCAATGGTAACCAAAGTAAGGGATACAGAATAATAGAACATCACACATAAACTTGCCCCAACCACAATAACAAATCGTAGAACCTCGGCAAACCCAAATGAAACGAAAAAACGAAAGCCTTCGACATCCGCTGTTAAGCGTGACATTAAATCTCCTGTCTTTGCATTATCATAGTAGCTAAATGACAATCGCTGCAATTTCTCATACAGGGCATTCCGTAAACTATATACGGATTTTATGCCAAACAAATCTGCTAAATAATGCTGAATGAAGGTAGACAATCCTTTAACGACCATCACTAAAATAAATCCTAAAGAAATCCAAGGTACCCAGCTATATTGCCCCCCAAGCACCACTTCATCAATCGTCATCTGCAAAATAACCGGATAGATAACAGTAATTCCAGCCATAATCATCAAAAAGAATGTTGACCAGAGGAAATCCTTCCTATAGGGCAGATAGAAGTACCTTAATTTTTTAAAAACAGACATAACTTCCCCCCATGTAAAAAATAATACCAATGCTTACATCATATAAAGTAAGTGCAAAAAATATTTCGGAAATTTAAAATTTAGCCTATCTAAACTTTTACGTTTACGATTGTGAAACAATCAATTCACATTTCCCATCAATTACAAAATCACCCAATCCAACAGGGACGATAAGATGTGTACCTTTCTTTAAGCCATATTGCTTCCCATTATGTACAAGAGAACCTTCACCTTTTACCACAGACAATAGCAAATATTGTAGATCAAAAGAGAAAAATGCTCTTCCATTAATCTCCCATTTATATAAGGAGAAAAACTCACAATCTACAAAAGTAGTTATAGTGGCATTCTCCTGTGCCTGATTACGAGGAACAATCCCAGTTTCTTGGTGGGGAACAGTCGTGACATCAATGGCTTTCTCTAAATGAAGCTCACGTAAATTCCCTTCAGAATCTTTTCGGTCGTAGTCATACACCCTGTAGGTTGTATCTGAGCTTTGCTGGGTTTCCAATACAAGGGTTCCTTCACATATGGCATGAATGGTTCCACTCGGGACATAAAAAAAGTCACCTGGCTTGATTTTCACTCTGCGAAGTAATTCATCCCATTTTCCTTCCTTTATTTTCTGCACCAGCTCTTCTTTGGAATCGGCATTATGACCAAAAATCATATCAGCGTCCTGTTTACAATCAAGGATATACCAACATTCTGTTTTTCCTAATTCTCCATTTTCATTGACTATGGCATAGGAATCATTTGGATGCACCTGTACAGATAAATCCATATTTGCATCTAAAATCTTTGTTAAAAGTGGAAAGACCTTGCCTTTAGGATTCCCAAACAATTCAGGGTGTTCCTTCCATAACCGATCCAGGGTGATCCCCTTGTAAGCTCCATTTACAATCATTGATGGTCCATTAGGATGAGCAGAAATAGCCCAGCATTCCCCAGTATGTGGTGTAGGAATGTCATACCCAAATAGCTCTTGTAAGGCCGTACCTCCCCAAATTCTATCTTTAAAAACGGATTGTAAAAATAATGGTTCCAAATCTCCATACCTCCATATTACTTTCAATATCGGATTTCCCTATCAGGTCCTTCAACCGCAATACTTATTTTCTATTTAAAAAATGAAACAAAGCTCCTATTAAGTTGGCATCGTTTTCAAATTGGCAGGCTTCAACTGAAATCTCTAGTGTTGAGATGTCATCCTTCAATTGTATTAATTCCTGATTGATGCCCTCAATAACTTCTGGCCGTTTGCTAATTCCCCCGCCAATTAAAATTTTCTCCGGGTCGAGAGCGTACTTAATATTATAGATTCCAGTTGCAAGCCTTTTGTAGAATATCGCTATGCATTCTTTGGCAATAACGTCACCCTCTGCAGCCATCCGAAATACCTTCTCCCCATCCAAACTTCCTTGTTCAAGTGACTTCCTCCGTTCAACTTCTTGAACAAGAGCATTTGTTGACGCCACCTGGCTCCAGGTTGATCGCAATGGATTATTCAGCGGGTCCCCCATAATCATATAGCCAAATTCTCCCCCATGAAGGAAAGCACCGCGTAAAATGGTATGATTCATCACAATACTTCCGCCAATTCCCGTGCCAATCACGATACAAATATAGTAATCTGTTTCTTTGGCAGCTCCTAGCCAGCCTTCTGCCAATGCGGCACAGTTCGCATCATTTTCTATCGAAACGTCCAGACCTGTTCGTTCCCTTATCAAGTCTGTCATGGGTACACCGTGGATATAAGGAATAGCACTTGCTCCCCCTATATAGCCGCTTTTCACATCCACAGCACCTGGAGAACTTAGTGCAATCCCTTGAAAATCATACATCTGTCGATTCTGGGTAACAATTTCGGAAATCCTTTGAAGAAATATTCCTAGGCCTTCCCTAGGAGTGGGAACCTTCCCGCTTTCCAGCTTCATACCGTGCTCGTTCATCACCGCATACTTAATATAGGTTCCTCCAATATCAAATACCATATAAGCTTTCATTGTCAGCCCTCCGCTTGCTAAAACGCTACTTGTTGAGTCAATAAAGCAGCCCCAATCACACCTGCTTTTGTACCTAAGGAAGCATTCACCAATTCTACCTTATTCCGCAGCTGTGGATATAAAAAGTCATTCACTCTCTCACCAAGCAATGGCATAATGTAGTCCCCTGACTGCATCACTCCGCCTCCAAGTACAATAATGTGCGGATCAACAGTGTGAACGATATTCGCAATCCCTTTTGCCAAAGAGGTAATCATTAGATTGACAATCTGCTGCGCTTCTTTGTCTCCGTTCATTGCCCGTGCGAATACTTCCCCTGCATGACCTTTAATTCCAAGTTGTTCTATTCCACGCTTTTTCACTGCTGTCCCGCTAGCCAATGTTTCTAAGGCACCAATATTCAAGGCATGGTGCGGCGGTCCGTCTGATTCTATAATGAGATTGGCTATTTCACCGGCACAAAAATTCGCACCTTGCAGCAATTGCTTTCGGAAAACAAACCCGCCTCCAACTCCCGTACTCACGGTAATATAGAAAACAGACTCTTTCCCTTTACCAGCGCCAATTATGGCCTCTGCAAGCGCAGCAGCATTTGCATCATTATCAAGGACAACTTTTTTATGCAAAACCTTTTCTAACATGTCCACTAATGGGATATTGTCCCAGCCAGGCAGATTGTTTGGACTTAAGATTAAGCCTTGTTTTACATTTAAAGGACCAGGGGATCCTATTCCGATGGCATCAATGTTTCGTTCCCGCATGATGTTCTCACAAAGCTGAATCATTTGATCGATTACATAATAAGGTCCTTTTTCACTTTCTGTTTGTACATTCATTTCTTCCACCAGTTGACCTTCAGCTGTTACGACCGCGACCCTTAAATTGGTTCCTCCTAAATCAATCCCTAAAAGATACTTATCCATTTCCTTCCACTTCCTTCCAAAGAAAATAACTCACGCTGCCATAAAAATGGCTATATTATCAAAGGACTAACCGACAAACAAGTTAGTCCTTTTACTCTTAATGTCATCAATTCAGTAATTGAATTTTTTCCCGATCATTCCAGCATTAAATCAATTTATTTTCAGGGTGTCTGTTAAATAGTCGACAGGATTTCCAACTTCAATTTCAAAACTGCCAAGCTCTAAACGATATTTATTTTGACTGTTAAACACCTGTAGTTCTTCCATCCCCATCTCAAAAACTACTTCCTTTTTTTCACCAGCCGAAAGCCATACCTTCTTAAAACCTTTTAATTCCTTTACCCTTCTTGTAATACTCGAGCCCTTTCCTTTCAGATAGAGTTGAATCACATCGTAGCCATCGTATTCCCCGTTATTGGTGACATCTACGGAGATTGTGAACTTATCCCCTGCCAGCAGTTGGTCAGAAGAAATTGTCTTTCTCACGGCCCGAAGATTTTCATAGGTAAATTCGGTATAACTGAGTCCAAAACCAAACGGATATAATGATTGTCCAGTCATATCGAAATAGTCCTTTTTGTATCCACCCTCCTTGTAATTATAGTAAACAGGAATCTGCATAGAGGACCTTGGAATTGAAACAGGCAGGCGTCCACTTGGATTGATTTCTCCAAATAAAACCTCTGCTATAGCTTGACCGCCCATTTGTCCGGGATACCAAGCACTTAAAACGGCCGGGACATGTTCTGCAATCCATGGAATCGCATGTGGTCTCCCTTGGATCAGCACCACGACTGTCGGGGTTCCCGTTTCCATCACCTTTTGAAGCAGCTGCAGCTGCCCGCCGCCTAATTCCAAATCGGCTACATCTACATTTTCGCCGCAATCCATTTCTTCCTCGCCTGTTGTATTGACTACGGCCCCGTTTAGGTCAAATTGCGCATCAAAATTCCTTGCACTTGACCCTCCTAAAACGACGATGGCAACATCTGAGCTCTTAGCAAGTTGAACAGCCTTTTCCATTTCATCCGAGTTGGCAGAACGGATGTCACAGCCTCTTTCGTATGTCACTTCTGCCTCTTGTGCTAATGAAGTAATCCCTTTCAGGACAGTGATGACACTGCCTTCCCGTTGGAATGGCGTATAATCGCCAAGCTGATTATAAATAGCGTCTGCATTAGGGCCAATGACCGCGATTTTTTGAACATTCCTTTTGATCGGCAGAATCCCTTCATTTTTTAACAAAACAATCGACTGGCGGGCTGATTCAAGATTGATGTTTTCTTTTTGTTTCTTATTTTGTAGTGCTATTTCTTCCACAAAGGGGTGTTCAAACAATCCCATTTTAAATTTGAGTGTCAAAACTCTTCTTACGGCGTCATTAAGCCTTTCCTCACTGACAAGGCCGGTTTCGATAGCTTTTTCTAATTTCGTAAACACATCATCCCACAGGCTTATATCCACCCCGTTTTCAAGGGCTAAAGCAGCCGCTTTTTCTTGGCTTTGGGTTAATTGAACCAAATTGTCAAGTGCACAGCCATCGGCCATAACCACTCCTTTAAATCCGAATTCCTCCCGTAAAATATTATTGAGAAGATAACCGTTAGCGTGGCAGGGAATTCCATCAATTTCATTGTAGGCAGCCATACAGGCAAGAGCACCTGATTGTATGGCTGCGATCATCGGCGGCAGGTGAATTTCCCTCAATTCTCTTTCGCCTATGGAAGCCGGTGCAGCATTCTTTCCTCCTAAGCCGTTTCCCTGAGCCGCAAAGTGTTTTAAAACTGCAATCATTTTCCCTGCCGGAATACTGTCTCTTTCTTCTCCCTGCATCCCTTTTACTACGGCCTCCGTTAATCTGGAAGTAAGATAGGGATCTTCACTAAAGCACTCCTCTGATCTTCCCCACCTTGGGTCACGAAGGATATCAAGAGTCGAAACCAGTGCCAAATGAGCACCTTTTGCCCTGACTTCTTCAGCAACAACTGACATCAGTTCTTCATGCAATTCAGGATTCCACGACGCACCGACACCCAAATTAACTGGTGTAATCATGCTGTCCAATCCTTGATGACCATGGGAGCTTTCTTCTGAGAGAAGGACAGGAATGCCTAATCTAGTGTGCTCCTTTACGTATTGTTGAATCATATTGGCCACTTCAGCGCTCTTATCTTCTGTTATGCCATTTTCATAATTGACTGCTGACCAGGGATCAGAACGGAACAATCCGTACAAGACTCCAATCCCATCGCCAAATCGAACATGTTCTTTAAATGTTTCAGTAAGTTCATATCCAGTGTCTGTTTTCCTGTAAACTTCCCAGCCATACAGCCTCTGGTTTACTTGGCCCACTTTTTCCTTTAAGGTCATGTTTGCCAGTAAAGTGTCTACTCTTTCAGAAATTGTTTCTTTTGCGGTATTGGAGTGTACCATTTTTTCACCTACTTTGAATATGGTTGGCTGTTTTTCGTGCTTGCTCAATCTATAATGTTACTAAAATCGTTTTTACTTCAAATGGCTTTAGTGATGAGGAGAACTTATTTCCTTGGATTGAAACGCTCTCTTGTTTCTCTTCCAATAGGTTGGCTTCATGTGCAGAAGTTACCGGCCTTGTCAAGGACAATTGAACACCCTCTCTGCCGCCGTTGGATTCGTACATTCTTAGTACAAGCCCCGTTCCGTCTTCTGACTGTTTCACTGTATCAAGAATTACCTGTTTGGATTGAGTCTCAATAAAGGAATGGGAATTTGGCAGACTTCCCTGATGAGCACTAGCCTCAAAAACATTCACAGGATGATTCAATTGATATCCCTGATTTACTACTTCTGCCTTTCTCCAATCACCTTCATGTGGGAAAAGAGAATAGGTAAACTCATGAATCCCTATGTCTGCGCCCTGGTCAGGCCATTTAGGTGCCCGCAACAAGGATAAACGCATGACATTTTGTTTAACATCATACCCATACTTGCAATCATTCAATAGACTGACGCCATAATTGGCTTCAGAAAGGTCGGCAAATCGGTGGCCGCATACTTCAAACTGGGCCCTTTCCCAGCTAGTATTGGAATGTGTCGCTCTTTCCACCGAACCAAATGGAATTTCAAATGTAGCCTTGTTGCTGACCACATCAACAGGGAAAGCAACTTTTAACAACTTGTGCTGCTCCTGCCAATCGACTTTGGTTTGGAAATCGATTCTTTTGCTGTGGTGGTAAAGAATCATATCCTGTTCGATTGTAGATTGAGACAGCTGCCACTTAAATCGAATGACGTCCTTCGTGGTCCCTCTTTGAATACCTTGTTCAACCAGCACAACACTTTCGGCCGGCTGATTTTCGAATTCCGGATCGATATCCCATGCATCCCAAAGAAGCGGACGGTCATGGAAAAGCTGGAACTGATTAGCGGCAGCTCCTTCCTGCAACACTTCGCGCTTTGCGCCTTTATCATAAAGGCGGGAAATTTCGCCCTTTTCATTCCATTCAACCACGTAATGTTCAGTATCCCATTCGTACGGCATATCCTGTTGAGCGTGAATGACTTGTTTCCCACTATCCTTTAACCAAATAGTTTTGTAGCCCATCTCCGGGATATCGGAAACATGAACAGATAATTCTATTTGTCCGTCCTCCCTTAGAATCAAATCTGTTGGGAGTTTCTCTCCATCCTTATTTACCGCACATTTTCCGTCCAATTCAGATCCGCCGACAATCTTAACACTTTCAGATCTCATCCAGGATAAACTGTTAAAAAGGATTATCGGAACCCCGTTGCCCTCAGTGTTAATTTCTGCTTCCAAAGCATGTAAGGCGTCCTGTCTTACCTTCTCTCCGTATTCAAAAATCTCCTTGTAATCAGATTCTGAATCTACGTATACCTCCGGAACAGACGATCCCGGAATAATATCATGAAATTGGTTAAGGAGAAGTAGTTTCCAGCCCTCTTCCAATGATGAAGGCTGGCCTGTTGCTTTAGCGAAGTTTGCAGCAAAACTGCTCCAAATTTCAGCATCCCGGTACAGGACTTCCGCCTGCCGATTCCACTTCTTGTTTCTGGCATGTGTCGTGTACGTTCCCCGGTGGAGCTCTAAATACATATCTCCGACCCATGAAGGCAGCTGCGGGTTGGCTTCATTTATACCATCGAAGAATTCATGTGCTGTACTGTTTACTACAGCCGGAAGGCCAGGAAGAGAAGATGAACGATCAATATAATCAATCATTTCTTGCGTAACACCGCCGCCGCCATCTCCATGTCCATAGAGAAGCATTTGTTTTGGAAAGACATTCTTCTGCTTAAAACTCTCCCAATGGTCTTTTACTTCCTTTGGATGAGTATATTCATTGACTCCATGATTTAGATAAGAAAGAATCCGGGTTCCATCGATCCCTTCCCAGTAAAATAAATCATATGGAAATGGATTTATATCATTCCAATTCATTTTGGTAGTCATAAAGTAGTCAATTCCTGCACCCTTTAACAATTGAGGCAAGGAAGCACAATAGCCAAAGGTATCAGGAAGCCATTCAATTCTTGGCTGCACACCAAATTCCTCTTTGTAAAATTTCATTCCGTACAACAGCTGACGGACTAATGATTCACCGGATGGCATATTTAAATCTGGCTCTACCCACATGCCTCCCACTACTTCCCAGCGCCCTTCTGCGATATGCTTCTTCACCCTTTGATAGATGTCAGGGTAATGCTCTTTCACAAATTCATAGGCCTGCGGCTGGCTTTGTGCATATGTAAAGTTCGGATTTTCTTCGAGTAAAGTACTCATCGTCGAAAAAGTTCGGCTGCATTTGCGAACAGCTTCCTTCACCGGCCACAACCATGCCAAATCAATATGAGACTGACCCACCATTAAAATTTGGCCCTGATGGCTTGCCAAAGTGGATAGTGTTTTCTTTAAATCTTCCTCGACTTCTGTCACCCATGATTCTTTCGATAAGGCTTCAAACTTTTCAAACAGAATTTTATGTTCAACCTGAGTCAAAGCCTCTATGATTTTATAACGTCCCATGTCACCTTCCGGCAGCAATTTCGCAGCCTCAAAGTAAGCTTTTACAGTTGCCATTAGACTTTGGACAGCAGTATTCGGCAACTCGAGGCTCCCTTTCAAGAGGGTAAGGGGAGGCGGGGCATATTCAGCTGGTTCATTCTGATAATTTAATTCATCAAGCGTTTGGCCTGCATAATTAAATAACTCTATTTTAATATTGACTGTTTCTTTTCCCCGTATATACTCCGGAAACGGTACATAGCTTCGATTCCGGTCAATCCCATGATAGGGCATACCATCTATTGAAACCAATGCCTCATGGAGAGTCCTGCCCCCTTTTAATCCTGGAAGAAAAGTGAGACCAAATGGCCGATTCCGCCACTGTAGTGGTATCGATACTTCTTTTTCCAAAAACATTGTCGTGCCTAAATCGATTAACCAATCCCCTTCATTTATAAGGAAAGTTTCCTCTGAATCAAATTCATATTTTCCCGGTTCACAATAAAAGCCTCGCTGTGCACGCCAATCCTTGATCTGGACGGTCTCCAATATCTGGTAATTTGATAATTGCTGAATAAATCGATGTATTCTCTCCAAAGTCAAAGCTGTTCACTCCTAAGCTATTAATCTTACAAAAATACAAAGAGTATGGCAGATCTTTAGTGTATCTGCCATACTTCCATATAGGTACTTATTATTTACAATAATGCAAACCTATTACTCTGACCATGCTCTTACAAAATAGTCCGCACTAGCTTTTAACCTATTCTTTGTGTCTACCGATACATCCTTAAATAGATTTTGATCTACGGTAACTTTTAATTTTTCCAAGTGAGTTACCGCCTGCTCCAAGCGGCCGCCGTCATAATGTTGTTTTGCCGTGTTTAATGTGTCTACTAATTTTTCACTAGCTTCCAAGCTTATTTCTTCTTTCTCAACTAATCCGTTGATAACACCATAAAGGTCATCCAAGGACATTCTGACAATTGTACTGGCTTTATTGCCTGAATAGTCTTGAATCACAAATTCAAGGATACTGTCTGTTGATTGAGTTTGGAATGTGAGTTGATTTAAATGTGTGCGTCCGCGAATAATATAAGGTTTACGTCCTTGACTGTATGTGGTATTAAACGTTTTGGCGACACCATTTTCATAGACATACAGGTAGTGCCAATCTCTCGATTCTGGCAATTCCCACGTTACAGCATTTCCATTTATCGTTACTTTTTCAGCCGAATACGCTTCAATTGATTTATCAATAAATGTGCCGTTGTAGCTCACCCAATCATGATTGCCAATTTTGATTCTAAGATGATACTTATCCCCATTAATCGGCATATTGGCAAGTTTCGCTTCGGTCTTGCCATTGTTAACGGTGACCGTTTTATTGACTGCTTTGGCATAGTCGTACTCGGTGGAAATTTCGACGGTGGTCTTTCCATTTACATCCTCTGGATTCTCCCAAGAAATCAACATATCACCGTGATCCGTTTGTGCTGCTTTAATAGAATGAACACCTTTTGTTAAATCGTATTGGACGACTGATGGTTCACTTTCCTGACCATCGTGACTTACCGCTGTCAGAGAAATCTCACCAGTGAGCCCTTTTAGATTTTTGATATAAAATACCTCATCATAAATTCCGCCAACATAAGCTCCATTGTTATAGATATTGTATTGCTTGACTTCATCATATTCTTTTAGATCCCATGAAATATACATTTCATTAGAATCACGGAGTGCTTTTGTTATTTGCAGACCTGTTGGTGCCTCTGGTACCTCAAATGATCCATCACTAATCTTCACTTGCCCTATATTCATTTGGAAATCCTTAACAACTGCATCACCATTATCAAAAATCAGCCCAAATGCAGCAATCTCTTTTCCGACATATGGAGACAAGTCAAGGTCTGCTGTTACCCAGCCGTCAGTCTGTTTACCAGAGTTTGGTACTGCTACTTTAACAACCTCTTCAGGAGAGTCCTTAAAGAGTAAACCGATACTCATAACGGATGCGTCATCTTGAGATGTTTTTTGATACGTAACCGAAAATTTGGAACTTTCTTTTACCTGTAAATCAGTCTTATATAGGCGTAAAAAGTTTTCTGCATCTAATGTGCCATTAACCACTAATGAGTTACCGCCATTATAAGCGCCAATCTTTTCATAATCGAATCGTGCACCAGCATTGTAATCAGGGCCAAAATCAAAATCTACCTGCAGAGGGGTGCCTGTCGTTTCAAGCCACCACTGCCACGTAACAGGAATATCCTGAATATTGATATTAGACCATTCGTCTGAATTGCTGACTTCGCCATCAACATAATAGTCTAATCCACGGCCCATATTAAAATTGGAAACAAAGTTAGAACCATTAATGACGCTGCGTTCCGCAATATACGCGGCAACGCCATCCCAATTGTCCCCTTTTGCTGCTACATCGGTCAGGTTAGCGGCAGCATTTCTGCCAGTGTTGGCTGGGTCTAGATTCGGGCCAGTCCACCATGCACGGTCACGGATGAACGACATCCATTGATAATTGTTGTTATTTCGACGCATGGTATCTTCACCGCCAAGATCTTCATCTAGTCCATGATGGGTAAAGTCAGATCCCAGCAATGCAATACTATTCATCGGTTTTCCGTTTTCGTCCAAATTATTTCGGAGATCGTTTCGATGTTTATTAAACCGGTCGCCGCCTGCCTCAACACCTGCAAACACCGATTCTAGAGGATCTAAACCTAGACTTTCTGCATGTGCCTTTGAGTTTGTCAATTTGTTTTTATTCCAAAGGTAATTCAAGAAAATCGAATGAGCAAGATCGCTATATTGCGGATCCTTTAGAAAAGGACTATTAACCGCTGTGAATTCATTTTCATACCTGGTTCTGCCAGTTTCATTATGGACAGAATCATACCATTGGACATATACACCGCTATCTCTTAAAACCTTTAAAAACTCTTTATACGTAGGAATATCTTTCACTGCTACCCCTGAAGACTCTTCCTGATTAAAGAAATACCCGTCAAAACCATAATAATCGGCCATTTCAATCAGTTTTTCAGCAACAGGGAAGTTTCCATCCTTGTCCTTAACAAGCATTTGTGTATAGGTTTGCGGTCCCCTGTCATTACTTGAGAAGAAAATGACGGCAAGAGATTTTACCCCGTTTTTATGAGCAGCATTCGTATAAGCTGGATTGGGAATATTTAATACACCAAATTCAAACCATCTTTCATACCAAGGAAGACTAGGATTATATAAATCTTTTGGAACATCCGCTGTTGCCATACCATGCCAGTAAGAATAATAGTCTGTATATTGCCAGTATGGAAATGTGTATTCACCAAATTTATTCGTATAGGCAGTACTATCCATAAATGAATTCCCATAATCGCCGGCTAGGTTAAACATTTGTGTTTCAGGGCTCAATTCAGGGTTTGCCTGCGTGGCAGTGAAAGCTTCATTCCGTTCTTGTAATGGTACTTTTGCTCTGAGCATTTCTGCAAATTTATCTGTTTCTGGATTCCATTCGATAATGTCATTCGCTGTATACCCATGCTGGGTAGGCTGATTTACTCCGGTTGAGCTGTCTCCCGTATAAGGCAGTGTGTCACCGGCCAAGGCCGTCGTTGAAAAGCTAGTCTGTAAGGCCAAAAGCATAGAAGCACTGACGAATAATGATTTTTTAGTTTTTACCAATCGAGAAAACATCCATTTTCCTCCCCTTTTTGTTAAGTGCTAACAATTTGTTCGTACTGACTTACTCATGGAAGTTATTTATGCTCTCGCTGTTACTTAAAACATCTTTACAATGACTACTATGTAAAGCTTAAAAGACAGATTACGTTGGTAAGCTTCTTCTCCTCCTTCGAATGACATATTTTCATATAAAGACCACCTAATGTAAGCCTTTCCATTATTTTAACAAGTTTTACCTTACCAACCTATTGGGGAAAACATAGATTCATTGGACAAAATAAAGAACACTTTCATTCGTGAGCAGCTAGGGAAAAGGATGCACTCTGTTATAAGTTTTTTATAAGGAAAGCTGCAAAAAAAAAACGCACCACTTAAATGAGTGACACGTTTTTAAAATAGTTATAAAAAATTATTTTGCTAGACTTAAAATCCATTGTTTTCGGCCAGCCTCTTATACCATCTGCCTGATTTCTTAATGGTCCGGTTTAAATCCTTCTTTAAATCTACCTCTACCAAGCCATAGCGGTTCTTATAGGAATTTGTCCAGGACCAATTATCCATGAATGTCCAAATATGGTACCCATGGCAATTTGCCCCTTCCTGAATTCCTTTATGAACCCATTTTAAGTGATCACGAACAAACTCAATCCGGTAATCATCCTCAATGAATCCTTCTGAATTGCGAAATTTCTCCTCGCCTTCGACACCCATGCCATTTTCAGAGATAAAGAAGGGAATATTGTCGTAATGGTCACGAAGATCGATCATAATATCATAAATGACCTCTTCACAAATCTCCCAACCGCGGTGTGGGTTGATTTTCCTTCCAGGCATGATATAGGGGTCAAACAGATGTTCAGGCATAAACGCAGCATTCTCCGGCACCGGCTCCGACTTTGCTTTGACGCGGCGGGGCTGATAATAGTTTACTCCTAATATATCAATCAGATTATCCTTTATCACATCTAAATCGCCCGCCTCTACGGTTGGAAGCAGGTCTCTTTCCTTTAAAATTTTAACCAAGTCAGGAGGATACTCCCCTTTTGTGACTGGATCTAAGAAACTGCGGTTAAAGAATAAATCGGAAATCTGGGCGGCTTTCACATCTTCGCTATTCTCACTTTTTGGATAGGATGGTGTTAAGTTCAGGATAATTCCGACCTTGCCCTCTAGATTTAACTTTTTAAACGCCGCTACTGCCCTTGCATGTGCAACAATCGTATGGTGAGCAACTTGTGCCCCCCGTCTAAAATCGACGACATTAGGATAATGCCAATTATATAAATAGCCTGCCTCAACAGGAACAATCGGCTCATTAAAGGTAAACCAATATTTCACACGATCGCCAAATAAGCGGAAGCAGTTTTGCGCATAATTCACATAGGCGTCTACGACTTCCCTGCTTTCCCATCCTCCCTTTTCCTGCATGCACATCGGCATGTCGAAATGATATAAGTTTATAAATGGCTCGATATTATTCGCCAATAATTCGTCGATGACTTGATTGTAAAAGGCAACCGCTTTCACATTTATTTTACCCGTTCCATCCGGAATTAATCTCGACCATTGAATTGAGGTCCGGAAGGAGTTATGGCCCGTTTCTTTCATCAGCTGTATATCCTGTTTAAAGCGATGATAGAAACCGGATGTGTGCTCCGGACCCACAGCATTATGAAAACACCCGGGTTCGATGCTATACCAATAATCCCAGATACTTGGTTTTCTTCCATCTGTCAGCGCGGCTCCCTCTGTTTGTGGACCGGATGCTGCACTTCCCCACCAAAAGTTGTCCGGAAACTGGTACTGAATATTCTGTTCCAAACTAGATTTTTCCATTTCGCTCACCTTCTTTATTATTGTAAATGGCCACACGCTTAGGACGTTAAAATTTTCCTCCATTCACTCGGTGTTGTGCCAACTATTTTCTTAAATTGTTTATAAAAATAAGTGGTGTCTGAATAGCCTACCTTCTTTCCAATTTCACCAGCCTTATAATGGGTCGTTTTCAGCAGCTCCTTTGCCTTTTCCAATCGGTAGCGATTGAGGTATTCAGAAAAGACGACACCTGCCTCTTTTTGAAACAATTGACCCAGATAAATGGCATTAACATGAAACTGCTGCCCCAGTGTTTTTAATGACAGCCCTTCTTGATAGTGCGTATGGATATACTGAAGAACATTTTGCACAATCGGGCTTCGCAAATAAACATGATTATGAATGGTAAGTATCAATTCATAACAATATTCAGTCAAAATAGTCTTCATCTGCCCGATATCCGAGCTATACACGATTCGTTCAACAGCAGCTGTATAAAGCGATAGATCCTCTGGCTGTAAGGAATAATGAATATATGAAATTAAATCAAACGTATATTTCTTCGCCACTTGTGGGGAGATGATCTTTGCTTTTTGTGTTAAATCTTTAAAATATAAATCTATTAGTTCTAACGATTCTTCATCTGCATTCATAATCCGTTTCACAATCATATCTTTAAATTCTTGCTGACGTTTTACTTCCTCCTGACGATCGATTGGCTGCTTATCTGAAATAAGTACATTAGGTTCTAAATATAACTGCAGAGAGCTCTGTTCCCTTGCTTGGGTAAAACTATTTTCCCATTCATCAATCACACAAACAGGCTTTCCCATTGCCAAATAGAATAAGCCTGTTCCTTGTTGTTCATCGCGGAGGTTTTCAACAAAGCGTTGGTTTTGCTTGACCAACTCCTCTTTACTTCCACCACCAAAGACAATCACCAGCTCTTGGTTTGGACTATACAGACATAAGGCCGAGAACTGCTCCTCAATAAAGCTTCGAAGGGCCTTAACAATCTCGGCATTTTGATAATTTTCAATCATTAAGATAGACACATTGTAAAATGGCTGGTTAACTTCAATCTTGTAAAATGTTAATCTCTCAAGAAAATCACGCCGGTCCATTTCACCCATTAAAAAACTCCATAACGTATTATCCAACAGAATAGATGTTTCCTGGGTCTTACTCCCAGCTGCTTCAGTCTTTAATTTTCGTCCAACCGTTTGAAGCGTTGTCAATAATTCCTCTTCATCTACAGGCTTCGCTAAATAATTTTCAATACCTAATAACAAACCTTTTTTAATGTAGTCAAATTCTTGATAACCTGTTAAGACAATACTTTTAATCTCGGGCCGGATGTTCTTTACCTCTTGAATTAAATCAAGACCGGACATTTCACCCATTAAAATATCAGTGATGAGAATGTCGATGGGATGCTGTTTGATATAGGCAAGAGCCTCCTCCCCACTTTCGGCTGTGTAAACAATTTCAAACCCGTAATCTTCCCAATCCAGGATTGCCGCCAGTCCTTTTGTGATAATGGGTTCATCGTCAGCTAATAGCACCTTAAACATGGTGAATCCCCTGAACTGGAATGGACAAAGTAACCATCGTTCCTTTATTTTTGCTGCTTTTAATCGAGATCCCAAACTGATTCCCATATCTCAGTTTCAAGCGTTGATGAATATTTCTTAAACCAATTGATTTCATTTCATCGCCCTCTTCACGATTAATATGTTCAACAATGTTAGCTAGTTCTTCCTCAGACATCCCCTTACCATTATCTTCTACACATATTTTAAATTTTTGGCCAAGATTGGCTGCACGAATGGTTAATTCATTATCGTACCGGTCCTTTCTGAACCCATGAATAAAATAATTTTCGATAATCGGCTGCAGGATAAATTTTTGAATAAGTGTTTGTTCCAAATCATCGGGAATATCAAAATGAATCCGCAATTTATCCGGGTGTTTAAACTGCATCAAGGTTAAATACTGTTTGACATATTCAATTTCGGTATAGAATGGTACGATCTCTTTTGATTCCAGCGAGTAGCGAAACAATCTGGATAAATGGAAAATCATCTTACCCGAGGTTTTTGAGCCCTCCAAGACAGATACCATTCTTATTGCTTCCAGTGTGTTATATAAGAAATGTGGATTAATTTGTGCTTGTAATGCCTTTAATTCCGCCTGTTGCTGTTTCATATTGAGCATGTAAAATTGTTCAATATAATTATTCAATTCATTTAACATAGAGTTGATATTTAACGCAATCTTTGATAACTCGTCTTCATGTTTGGATTCGGGAATCCTAGCATCCAAGTCTCCCTTTTCAACTTTGCGGATAGTCGAAACAATTCTATTAATTCGCCGCGAATAATTTTGCATAAACGAATAGGAGATTAATATAGCCGCCAAAATAAGAACAATGATTACGACCCACATCGTTCCCCTTACTATCGATAATTTTTGCCACCCTTTATCGGGAATAATGCTGACAAATGTATAATCACCTTTGTTGGCAATCGTGTTGATATAATACTTTTCAGCTTTATACTCAATTCTCGTTTCATTGGTTTCACGTTTGACCTGGTCAACAAGAGCAAGTGGAACACCTTCATTATAGGAATAAACTATTTGGTCGTCGGAATCGATTAGAAAGAAAGAAGCCGGTGCCCCTTCATACCTCCTGACCATCTTATCCAAATGGTCAGTAGAGTAAAATACGGAGATCTCACCTATTTTTTCAAGTGTAACCGGGTTATTAATGACAACCTTTTTAGTAATGGTATCTTGTAATTTCCTCCCTTTTGGCAGGCTATCGCCGCCCAAGCCTGAGTATCCCCTCGGAAACACAGCGTCTGGTCTCGGTTCCAGGTCAACAATGCTTTTGTTCCAGCGAAGATAATTATTGATAAGTAAATATTCAATCTCGGGACTATCCAACGAGCGTAAGCTAATGGCGTTAATATCACTGTCCTGGCTAAAATAGCCGTTAAAATAGGTATCTAGATTACTAGGAAAATAAGTGTCATCCTTCGAAAATCTATCGAGACGGTATTCTAGATATTTTCCATACCCATTGTGAAGGGCAAAGGAGATATCATCGATCAATTCGCCTTGAACATAAATGTCTCTGATTGCTCGATTCATATCAGAATCTTTGGAGGAAAAGTAATCTTCTACCCGTTCCATGGTTCTTGTATTGATATTGACTTCCTTCTGAATAATTATTTCTGAGTAATAATTTGTAATCGTCACAATTAAAATAATGACCGTCATGATAATTGTGATGGAAGAAGTTAAAAAGAGTCTGTTAAATATTTTTTGATGAAAACGGCTATTATTTTTCAACTTCATTTCGATTCCCTCTATTATGTTTAATTTTCTGTTTAATTTTAACACAATGGAAAGGATTGAAAACGCTAAACCTTCCACGCCGTTTACATTCATGGGATGTAATAAATCAAGCTGGAATGATGTTCACCCAGCTTGATACTTTCTTAATTATTCTTGTGAGCTTTTCCACTCATCATGTTGCTTTTGAATTTCTTTTAATACTTTGTCAACTCCAGCCTCTTTTAGCTTTTCGTTGAATTTTGGCAGGTATTCTTCCGGATCGACAGAACCGGTAGCTAACGCTGGATAGAACTCTTTCGAAATATTGGTAATCGATGCAAGTTCTGAGCGAACTGGATCACTGTTAAATTTGAAACCAAGTGACGGTGCTTGTACAGCAGAGGCGTTAAACTCCTTGAATTTTTCCCATTTATCTTTTGGATCTTCTTTGTATAGATTCAAGATAAAGTGGTTACCTAAAGAATAAGAAGGCATGTTATAGCTTTCGATACGAGCAGGCAAATCTTCAATGGTACCGTCATCATTCTTTTTGTAGTGTACACCTTCAATTCCTTTATCCACGAGGTTGCGAAGATATGGGTCAGTGTTAAGCAAAGTTAAAAACTCCATTGCTTTTTCCGGATTTTTTGATGTTGCTGAAATAGCTTGAATCGAACCAGATACAGATTCATTTATTATCGTTGGTTGTTCAGATGGAACAGAGACTACTTCATACTTAGCAGAACGCGACCAAAGTAAATCAGCATATGGCTGAGAACCGCCCATGCGGACAAACCAGTTTTCTACATCCATAGGCCAGCTGTCTTTGCTTGTTGCCGCATCTTCTTTAAGGTAGCCAGCTTTATAATACTCATGCATAGTTTTGAATTGTTTCATTGCAGTATCAGTGTCAAATGGATTAATAACTTTGTCTGTTTCACCTTCAAATGGGAAGGCAAAAGGCATTTCAGCATTGAATACATAGTCAAAGCGTACTTGCGCTTTAAATGTTGCGATTGGTGTAATACCAGGTTCATTTTCTTTAATCGTTTTCAGCATTGGCCCAAGGTCTTGTAACGTTTTTACCTTTGAAAGATCAAAATTATATTTGTCAACAAGGCGTTTGTTAAACGTATATACATCTTGTCTGGCAACCTCTTTATTAGCAGGTACCCCGTAAAGTTTTCCATCAACCTTATTTCCTTCCAAGAAGTCAGGATTGATAACTTCTTTTAGGGCTTTACCTTCATTTTCTAATAGATCATCAATAGCCAAGAATGCACCTTTTTGGGCATTTTGAACATAGTCGGTACCATTTGTAAAAATAATATCAAATGGCTCCCCTGAATTAATCATGACTTGTGATTTTTGAGCCCAATCACCCCAGTCAATTTGTGTCATTTTTACTGTGGCATTAATTTTTTCCTTCGTATATTCGTTTACTTCAGCAAATACCTTCTCTGTATCTTTTTGAGGGGTTCCAATGGTGTACCATTTAATTTCATAAGGCTCACCATTTTTACCACTCTTTTCGCTTGTGGAGCTTTCTTTACTGCTGCAGGCTGATAAAAGGGTCCCAGCTGCTAGAACTGACGCGAGAATAATGCCCAACTTCTTTTTCTTCATGCTTTTTCTCCTCTTTCTTATGAATTATTCTTTAACGCCGCCAATAGTCAGTCCGCTAATAAAATACTTTTGGAAAAACGGATAGGAGACTGCAATTGGTAATGTGGCGATAACAACCATTGCCATTTTGGCAGATTCTTGTGGAATCGTATCAAATAAACTTTGCTGCATTAAAGAAACATCGATATTTTGCCTCATAAACTCTAAGTTTGCCTCTATTTTCATCAGTAACGATTGGAGAGGCACCAGACTTGGTTCATCAATATAAAGCAAGGCAGTAAACCAATCATTCCAATAACCAAGAGTACTAAATAGGGCAATCGTTGCTAAACCTGGCAGGGACAGCGGGAAAACAATTTGGAAAAAGATCCTCCATTCGCTTGCCCCGTCAATTCTCGCCGATTCCAAAATCGATTCCGAAACAGATTTTAAAAAGAATGTTCTCATGATAATGATATAAAAAGCATTCATAGCAAGGGGCAAAATCAATGCCCAAATAGTATTTTTCAACCCCAAAAATTGAGTCATGACAATGTAGGTTGGAACTAAACCGCCGCTGAAAAGCATCGTGAAAAAGGCAAGGAATGTAAAAAACCTTCTATACTTAAATTGCGGCCTTGAAATAGCATAAGAATAAAAACTAATCATCAATAAGCTGATTATTGTCCCGACGATGGTGATAAATATGGTTACACCATAAGAACGGAATAATTGTTCCTTCATACTCCATAAGTAATGATAGGCATCGATACTCCAATCTTTCGGAATGAGTTCAAACCCATTTCGGACAATACTTTCTTCACTGGTAAAGGAAATAATAATGACATAGATGAAAGGAAAGACACATAACAGTGTAAAAATCCCTAACAGCACACTTATAATAGCATTGACGGCTGGGTGCATGTCGTGAGGATTTCTCCTCTTCTTCCTTTTAATCCCTGTCTCGGTCTTCCCACCTTTGATTCGTTCCACTGGACGAGATATGGCGACAGATGTTTGCTCTAGTTCATTTGGCATATAGGTAGCCGCAGGGCGACTTTTCCTCCCTTCGTAAAAAACTTACATTAAAACAAAGCACTTTCCTCATCGACTTTTCTAACAATATAGTTTGTAATAATTACGAGCACGAAACCTACAGCTGACTGATAAAGACCGGCTGCCGTACTCATCCCGATATCACCCAAGTTCATGAGACCACGGTAGACGAACGTATCAATGACATTTGTTACCGAATAAAGGGCCCCTGAATCTCTTGGTACTTGGTAAAACAAACCGAAATCCGAGTTGAAGATCCGTCCGATATTCATGATTGTTAAAATGATCATCAACGGCTTAAGCATCGGTAAGGTAACATGCTTAATCTGCTTCCATTTGGAAGCGCCATCAATCATCGCCGCTTCATAATACGCTTTATCAATCCCGACAATCGCTGCTAAGTAAACAATACTGCCGTAACCAATCCCTTTCCAAAGGCTCATAAAGACAAGGATAAATGGCCAATATTGGGACTCGCTGTACCATGAAATCGGCTCTTTTCCGAACCATCCAAGGACGTCGTTGACCAGGCCATAATCAGTACTTAAGAAGGTGAATACAAAATAGCTGCCGATAACCCATGAAATAAAATGAGGGAACAACATTCCAGTTTGGTAAAACTTAGACAGCCTCTTATTAACCAGCTCGCTAAGTAAAATAGCTGTTACAACCGCTGCTACAAGTCCCAGTACTATGAAAACAAGATTATACAAAATAGTATTTCTTGTAATAAGAATAGCATCATTCGTACTGAACAAATATTTGAAGTTATCCCAGCCGACCCACTCACTATTCATGACGCTGGCAAAAAAACCATCTGGATGGATGCGGAATTTTTTAAAGGCCAATACTTGTCCAAACATCGGCAAATAAGAGAATAATAGCAGCCAAATCGTTCCAGGTAAAACCATAAGCAGCCAAATCCTGTTATTATATAGATCACCCAATAATTTTTTCATTTTTTTCCTCCTCTCAATCAATGTAAGCACTTCCATATTCTTATTTTATAGTGAAAGGAGTCCTATTTATAGTTGACTAATTTGGGATTAACTGCAAAAATCTTAGATAACTGAAATTTATAGCAATTCTTTAAAAAAATATGACCAACTGGAGCCGCCAGCTGGTCATATTTATAGTTATTATAAGATTCTAATAGTCTTAATTTCATACGGTTTAATCTCAAACTCTATCGGCAATTGGCAGCTTTCAGCCACTGCCTCTTCCATTAGATTGGTTTCCACCCACGAAGTGATGTTTTTCCCAACGTCGAGGATAACCCTTCCTCTTCGTCCCTGATACTCATGCAAACGAACAATAATCCCGTTGCCATCATAAGCCGGCTTTACAGCGTCAAACCAGACATGGTCTGAATTTGTTTCTAAGAATGATGCTTCTTTTGTCCATTTTCCTTCCACAGAGACAATCGGATCATTGATATCCCATGCTTTTTCCACCGTCTTGCCTTGTCGCCAATCTCCGATATGCGGATAAAGCGAATAAACAAAAGAATGGGTACCCTGATCTGCTTGTGGATCAGGATGAATAGCTGATTTTAATAAAGTTAAACGGAGCGTATTTTCTTTTATGTCATAGCCATATTTGGAATCATTCAGCAAACTTACCCCGTAATCTGGTTCTGATAAATCAGCCCATTGGTGTCCAACTGACTCGAATTTGGCCATGTCCCAGCTCGTATTCCAGTGTGTAGGACGTTTTACATTTCCAAACTGAATATCATAAGTTGCCTCTGTTGTTCGAACATCCACAGGGAAAGCCGTCTTGAGTAATTTTCTCTTTTCGTGCCAATCAACTGTTGTGTCAAAATCAATACGGCGATCATTTTGATAAAAAACAATGGACTGCGTAATTTCAGAATGATGATACTTCCACTTCACATGTATGGTAAACGTTAGTTCCCCATCTTCTACCGCTTCAAATGAGTCTAGATCAAGGATTTCTTCCATTTTTTCTTGATAGAAGATATCAATATCCCACGCATCATGTGCAAGAGGTTTATCTTCAAAAATTTGAAGAACATTTCCTCTTTCATTTTCTGCTAGAACATGACGTTCTGCTTCTTTATCGTATATCGTTGTCATCTGACCGAATTCATTCCATTCAATGAGGTAAAACGGTGTTTCTAATTTCCGGTCATGATAGGTAAAGCTTGATTTTATTTCGCACGCAGTTTCCTGCGGTACAAAATACAAGGTCTTAGCACCAAAGGATGGAAGTGCATTCACTTCCACAAGCCATCCATCAGGAAGCTTTTGATGTGGTAATACAGTCCCGCCATCGTCTGTCCATACCCCCGCATCAAAATCCGTAAATTGACGGATCATGACATTTCTCATTTCCTTATGATGAGAAGTATTAAATAGAACCACAGAATTGTCAGTTTGGTCAATCCCGCTATTGATCACACGTGAACCTACACTTTCGACTAATTCGAGCGCTTCCTTGTATTCTTCCTTGGCATCCTCATAGACCTCATGAATAGACGATCCTGGAATGATATCGTGAAATTGATTCCGTAAAATTATTTTCCAGCCGTCTTTTAGCTCCTCATCACCGATCCACTCATCATTATTTGAAATCCAAGAAGAAAGGAATTCCACTCTTCTGTAAAAAAGCTCTAGTTTACGATTCATCTTTTTCATAAATGCTTGACTCGTATACGTACCTCGATGATATTCCAGATACAATTCGCCATCCCATTTATGGATATAGCCGTTTGAATCCGCCACATTTTGATGAAGCTTTTCAAAAAACTCTCCAGCAGTTGAAGTTTTTACATTCGGCATACCAGGCATTTTGTCCAGTCTGCTTCGCATTTCAAGCATGTGGCGATTGACTCCGCCACCGCCGTCGCCATACCCATATGAAAGCAGCAGATCTTTTGACAGGTGCTTATCACGATAGCCTGTCCATGCTCCTTTAACTGTTTTCGCAGTAATAAAGCCATTATACGTATAAAACCATGAGTCCGCTGAATTCCAAGGTTCAGGTGTTGTAATAAAATGCGTTAAAACCTCTGAACCATCTATTCCCTTCCAGTAAAAGGTATCATGCGGCATGCGGTTGTATTGATTCCAGCTGATTTTCGTCGTCATTATGGTTTTAATGCCTGATTTTTTTAGAATCTGTGGCAATGCCCAGCTGTAACCAAATACATCGGGCAGCCATAAATACGTACAATCAACCCCAAATTCCTCTTTAAAGAAGGCCTTTCCATGCAAAATTTGGCGGACAAGAGACTCACCACTTGGAATATTACAGTCAGCTTCCAGCCACATCGCACCTCCTGCTTCCCACTTACCTTCCGCTATTCTAGCTTTCATCTGTTCGTATATGTCAGGATAATCTGTTTTAATATAATCATAGAGTTGCGGTTGTGTTTGTAAGAATAAATATTCAGGGAATTGTTTCATTAACTGCAAGACGGTCGAGAAGGAACGTGCTGCCTTCTCCCTTGTATTTCTTAATCTCCATAGCCAGGCGACATCAATATGTGTATGGCCAACACTGTACACCGTTATATCAGATGATTTGTTAATAGATTCCAGAGCCTCGGTTAGATTCTCCTCCGCTGCATAACACGATTCATAAAATTCATCGCTTCCAGGTTCTGTCCAATTTATAAAATGTAAAGCACCGGAAATAACTTGATTCAAAATTGTATAGACTGATTCTGTCTCACTTGTTTCCATTAGTACTTCGTATGCAGCCAAAAGGGTGTAATATAAGTTGTCAACCCGTTTATCAAGCCAGCCTATTTTTGCCATCTCAAGTTTAAATTCATTTTCAACTGGATCCCCGCCGCCTTCCAGCCCTGACCAAAGTCTAAAATCTAACCGAATCGGACCCTTAGCAGTTTGTTCATCGAAGAGTACTTCTTCATGATTGGAATCGACACCTTGATAGGGTTTTCCATTTACAAATAATAGCGATTCAAACCCTGAATTGTTCCCACCGCCTGTCTTTCCGAAGGAAAACAGACCGACAAGCTGTTCGTTATGGTTTAGGATATGACTAGTAACGTCTGCATGAAGCCAAATATACCGATCCCGGCCTTTCCAATAATCGCCTAGCTTCATTACGGTTTTTTCATCATAAGAAACGGGCGGATATTCCCCAACCTTACCGTCATCTTCCTGTGTGGTAAATTGATCAATTGAAATGCAATCGCGATAACGGTACCCTTCTAATTCCCGAATACGCGCTTCAAACTTTCTTTCCGTTAAAAACAATCCGATCACCCCATGTAGTTATTTGGATTCTTTCCTTTATAATGAAAAGTTTCCTGCAGTGACGATACGATGATAGACATTGCCGCCAACTAAACCATCAACACTTTCCCAAGGCCCATCATGGAGCAAGCGTTCCTCCTCTAATTCTTCAATAGAAG
>JAPSKD010000348.1 GCA_031177865.1 Bacillus sp. (in: firmicutes)
ATAAGGATCAATATCCTAGCCAGTTGTCAGGGGGTATGCAGCAACGTGTAGGCTTAGCTAGAGCATTGGCAAATGACCCTGATATTTTGCTAATGGATGAAGCTTTTTCTGCTCTCGATCCATTAATTCGTAAAGATATGCAAGATGAATTATTAGATTTACAACAAAAGATGCAAAAGACAATTATCTTTATCACACATGATTTAAATGAAGCGTTACGCATAGGTGATCGTATCGCGTTAATGAAAGATGGAGAAATCATTCAAATTGGAACAGGGGAAGAGATTTTAACGAACCCTGCAAATGATTATGTTAAAACATTCTTAGAGGACGTCGATCGATCTAAAGTTTTAACTGTTGAAAATGCAATGATTCGTCCAATTTCAATTAATATTGATATTGATGGTCCAAAAGTGGCCTTACAAAGAATGCGTGAAGAAGAAGTAAGTGTAGTTTTAGCTGTGAATAAAACGAGAGAGTTCAAAGGTTATATAACTGCTGAAGATGCACTACAAGCTTCAAAACAAGGAGAAAGTAATCTAGTAAACTATTTAAGAACAGATATGCCAACTGTTACAAAAGAAATGTATATACAAGATGTTCTAAGTATCATTTCTGACTCAAAAACACCAGTAGCGGTTGTTCAAGAGGAAAAATTAGTTGGAGTCTTAATCAGAGGCGTTGTCATCGAAACACTCTCTGCAAGCGTAGAAAATGAGGGGGTGACGGATTATGTCCCAACTACTTGATTTTATACCAACAATTCCGGTAGCAGAAGGCGCTGAAATTGTTATGGACTGGTTAACAGATACATTTGCTGGCCTATTTGGTGTTATTAAAGAAAGTGGAAAATTCTCTATGGAGTTCGTAACAGATTTCTTAGTTTGGATTCCACCGTTCCTATTTATTTTAATCATCGGAGTTCTTGCGTTCTTTGCCACAAAAAGAAAATTTGGTTTAGCTATATTTTCAATTGTAGGGCTTTTATTCATATATAACCAAGGTCTTTGGGAAGAGTTAATGAATACAATAACGCTTGTGTTATTTGCGAGTATCTTAGCAGTAATCATCGGAATTCCTTTAGGGATTTTAATGTCGAAAAGTAAAATGGCAGAGGCAACCATTCAACCAATTCTTGACTTTATGCAAACAATGCCAGGATTTGTCTACTTGATTCCATCAGTTGCATTCTTTGGTATTGGAGTGGTTCCGGGTGTATTCGCATCCATAATCTTTGCTTTACCGCCAGTAGTTCGATTTACAAACCTGGGAATTCGTCAAGTACCAAAAGAGTTAGTGGAAGCAGCAGATTCTTATGGTAGTACGGGTTGGCAAAAACTATACAAAGTGGAATTGCCTATTGCAAGGTCAACGATTATGGCAGGAGTAAACCAAACTGTCTTGCTATCTCTTTCGATGGTTGTTATTGCATCGATGATTGGGGCACCTGGTATAGGACGAGATGTCTTATCTGCATTACAACAAGCAAATGTGGGTAATGGTTTTGTAGCAGGTTTAAGTTTAGTAATATTAGCAATTATCTTTGACCGATTAACACAAAGCTTTAATAAAAAGCATGAGTAATAGTATGAATCGCTTTTAAATCAAATGAGTAGTCTGAACCGAGGTTGTTTATATTAACTCTATTTTGTAAAAGTATTCAACTTCTGTAAGTGGAGAAATGATTAACAACAGTTATTCGGTTTACAGGAGTGAAACTTTGACTAGATGAAGTTAAAGCCTACGGATGATGCCACAGATTTTTATAGGTAAATAGATGAACTTAGACTAAGAAGGCCACGTCGTGTGACAACGTCTAAGTGACCAACATCGTGTTAACCAGAGCTTGCTCAAAAAATCTGGGCGCAAATACGCCAAGGCGTATTTGATTAAAGGTAGGGGGACGAAAAGATGAGTAAATTAAAGAAATTAGGTTTGACAGCTGGCTTAACTTTCACTTTATTATTAGCAGCATGTGGTGGAAGTGGAGATACAGCATCTGACAATGGTCAAGCAAGTGATTCTGATAATCTAGGTGAAGCTTTAGATTATACGATTACAGGGATTGAGCCTGGTGCAGGTTTAACAAAAATGTCTAAGGATACCATAGAGGGATATGAAAATCTAAACGGCTGGGAGCTTCACGAAAGTTCAACAGCAGGAATGATTGGGGCACTAGATGCAGCCATTAAAAATGAAGAACCAATTGTAGTTACAGGCTGGTCGCCACACTGGATGTTCACTGAGTATGATTTAAAATACTTAGAAGATCCAAAGGGAACTTTAGGGGGACCTGAGAATATTCAAACCTTTGCTAGGATTGGTTTAGAAGAAGATATGCCTGAAGCCTATACAATTATTGATCGCTTTAACTGGGAAATATCCGATATTGAGACGATTATGTTTGAAGCGCAAGAGACTTCGGTTGAAGAAGCTGCGCAAAATTGGGTATCTAATAATCCAGACAAAGTGAGTGAATGGACAGAAGGTGTTGGGAAAGTCGATGGAGATGAAATTGAGCTAATCACTACTCAATGGGATTCGGAGCTTGCATCCACTCATGTAATGGAAGAAGTACTAACACAACACGGATATAGTGTTACTGTTACGCCTGTTGACCCAGCGGTTATGTTCCAAGCCATCGCTACTGGAGAAGGGGATGCAACAACTGCTCCATGGTTACCGGTCACACATGGTCCTTTCTATGAAGAACATAAAGATAATATGGTTGATTTAGGTCCAAACACAACAGGTACAAAAAATGGATTCGTTGTACCAGCTTATATGGACATTGACTCCATAGAAGATTTACCAGAGAAAGAATAGTGAAAGATAGATGTAAACTAGTCTAAATGATGAGGGGGAGATACAAATGAAATTAAAAAAATTACAAATGCTAGGTTTAACTCTAGGGGTAGGTGCATTACTAGCTGCTTGTGGCGGTGAAAGTACAACAACGAATGGTGAAGGGACATCTGCAGATTTGGATAAGGAAATTAACTTAGCTTACGTTGAATGGGATACAGAAGTCGCTTCAACACATGTTGTTGGGAAAGTACTTGAAGACTTAGGCTATGATGTAACTGTAACGCCTTTAGATAATGCTATCATGTGGGAAGCCGTATCTACTGGGGAGGCAGATGCGATGGTGGCTGGATGGCTACCAGGTACACATGCTTCACAATATGCGGAATATAAAGATAGTTTAGTGGAACTTGGCCCTAACTTAGAAGGGGCAAAAATTGGATTAGTAGTTCCAGCATACATGGAAGCTAATTCAATTGAAGATTTAACTGATGAAGCAGACATGAAAATTACAGGTATTGAATCAGGTGCAGGTGTAGTAGCCGCAGCTAACAAAGCGATCGAAGAATATGAAAACTTAGCTGATTGGGAATTAGTACCATCATCATCAGGTGCGATGACTGTAGCATTAGCTCAAGCAATTGAAAAAGAAGAAGAGATTATCGTAACGGGTTGGTCGCCACATTGGAAGTTTGCATCTTATGAGTTGAAATATTTAGAAGATCCTAAAGGCGTATTTGGTGATGCTGAAACTATAAACACATTTGCCCGCCAAGGATTAGAAGAAGATATGCCAGAAGCATTTAAAGTTATTGATGCATTCAATTGGACTAGTGCTGATATTGAAGAAGTCATGTTAGATATTAATTCAGGTACAAAGCCAAAAGAAGCTGCTGCAAAATGGGTCGAAGCAAACCCTGAAAAAGTAGCTGAATGGACGAAAGAAGTAGAATAATGGATTCTTGAAGTAATTGCTTTATTGAATGGAGACCGAAGAAGCTGATTTGTCACATATAATGTGATACAAATCAGCTTTTTCTAATTTTAAAGTAAAATGCAACTTGTAGATAACTTACGACGTAGAGTCGTCCAACGAGACATATGAGCTAATGAAGAAGGCGGTAATGTCTCGTAGAACAATGCTTCAAGACAAACCAACAAATCCTCAATGTTTTTTATAGGGCTTGTCGAGAACAAAAAAACGGAATTAATAAAAAATTGTCCTCGAGCCCACATCACTTTAATTAACCAATGATATTTTATTTAGATAGATCATATCCAACAACTGTCCAAATCCCAGTTTCATCTTGACGAATTAAACGTTTTAAATAGACCATATGAATATTCGTGTCTTGGTCATCAACTTGAACAACAGAGAATTCACTATTGCTATAAATTAGCTTCAAATTTTCATATTCAATGGGATAGTCACCGATAATACCTTCCGGAATTTGGTGCAAACTACTAAATACTTGGGCTGTATAGATTGGATCCAGTTTCCATGGAGAATGACCTTCATCTACACTTTTTTGACTATTTTTTTCCATATCCAAATTAACCTTGACTTCTATTTGAGGTTTTAATTCGTAATCACGAGCTTGAACTGGAAAGATAATATGCTCAAAACCAACAACCGTTTCTAGTTCAAATGTTAATTCATTTGTTTCTAGGTAAGCAGGAATATGGTATTCATTGATAATGTCCATTGCGAAGCCTCCGTATATTTCTAAGGTGTATTAACTTTAATCTATATATATCTTTCAATGAATGGTAATTGATTGACGATAGTAAAAGAGATAAATATGTTTGAGGTAATATTAAAAATGTAGACTATCGAGCAATTACTTTGATACACATGTGAAAGAAAACAAATCTTTTTTACTGACATTACCGTTATTATTTACAAAAATTAATAAATTATAAACTTATTTATAATAGGCCTTGTAAATCAAAATATAGCAGTGTCAAATAGTATCACTCTTGCATAAGTTACAATTAGTAATTTTAAAGGAGAGATATTTAGAACATGTTTTATCATGTAAAAGAATTACAATATCATGCAAAACCTGAAAGGCCAGACCCAGTTTTTGCAAGAATGCTTCAAGAAGTATTAGGAGGTCAGTGGGGAGAGATATCGGTTGCTATGCAATATCTATTCCAAGGATGGAATGTAAGAGGTAACGAAAGATATAGAGATTTACTACTAGACACAGGAACTGAAGAGCTTGCACATATTGAAATGCTTGCAACGATGATAGCACGTTTATTAGAAGGTGCTCCGTTACCAACATTAGAAGAGGCTGCAAAAG
>JAPSKD010000040.1 GCA_031177865.1 Bacillus sp. (in: firmicutes)
CTAATCATTCTTTTTATAAATCAATCCCTTACACACCGCTGGATGGATATGCTCTTGGCTTTTAGCGCTGGGATTATGATGGCTGCTTCAACAATCGGGCTAATTCCTGAAGCTATGAAGCTGGGTGGTTTTGTTTCACTTTCAATCGGAGTATTCTTTGGGGTTTTAGCATTAACAACACTGGAAAAAAAAATTCCGCATATTGACCTTGAACATAATCAGTATGGAATTCAATTTGATGAAAAGGCATTGTTAATCATTGCAGCGATTACACTGCACAATATTCCGGAAGGTTTGTCGGTCGGTGTCAGTTATGCTTCGCAAACAGAGAGGATACCGGGAATATGATTGCATTGGCGATTGGGTTTCAGAATGCACCAGAAGGCCTTCTTGTTGCACTGTTTTTAATTAATCAAAAAATAAGCAAATTCAAGGCCTTTTTACTGGCAACTCTAACGGGTGCAATTGAAATTGTCACCTCTTTTATTGGGTTTTATTTAACCTCATTTGTACAAGGGCTTGTCCCCTATGGTCTTTCTTTTGCGGCTGGAGCGATGTTGTTTATTATTTATAAAGAGTTAATCCCAGAAAGCCACGGAGATGGCAATGAACGAGTTTCAACTTATGCATTTATTACTGGTCTCTTGGTAATGGTTTTTTTAATCGACATTTTTTAAGCACGAATGTAAAACCTTATACAAATACTTTTGGCCAAATCATAACCATTTGATTTAATGCAAATTTCACTTCTTCGTTTGGCCGGGAAAATTGCTGAGCTGCTCTCTGATACTCATTTATTAAAACATCTAATTCTTGGCTGTATTTTATCGTTTCTTCGCTTGTGAATCCTTTTTTATTTGCACAATTTATCATCATTGCACGTTTAACTTTAATTTCGTCAAGCATCTCAGAAGGGTTATAACTATCCATGTACAATCTCTCCACCTACTCCTTACTCTTTTTACTAAACCTCTAAAAATGGGCTACTTGAAGAATTATGACAAGATTTTGGTCAAAAGTAAACACTTTCGCAAAAGTAGACAAAACAAGCATTTTCTTGCATTTTTCGACAAAATTCATATGTTTTTCTTTGTTTTTACGACAATTTTCATGCCATTTTCGGTAATGTTTTAGTAAATATATTTACTAAAATACAAAAAAAACTGGCTTTTCAGCAGCCAGTTTTTTTAAATTATTGATAAGTTTCTTCTTTTTCGTAAATTGGCACCCAGCCCTCTGTAGTAACGAATATACGAATAGCAACTACTTTACGATCTTCTTCTAGTGTAAAATAATGTCTTGTGTTTTCTGGAACTGAAATTAAATCTCCAGGATTAAGATGAACCTCGAAAAATTCGCCGTCTTTTCCTTGGATTACAAACACTCCATGACCGCTTACGATAAAACGAACTTCATCATCCGTATGGTGATGCTCGTTTTTGAAGTTCGTTAGCAAGGTATCTAGATTTGGAGTGTTTTCAGATAAAGAAATAATATCCTGCGCTTTGTATCCTCTTCTAGCAGAAATGTCTGAGATTTCTGTTGTAAAAACATTTAGAATTTCATTCTTTTCTTCATCACTTAATAGATACTTTTCAACAAGTGTATCTGGGAGTTTTGAAATATCCCAATTTTCATAGATTACCTCATGTGAAGCTAGAAAGCTTGCTACTTCATCTTGGTTTTGAATTTTGTCTTCTCTATTTTGAAATGTAATATATGCCATTATTAGATCAACACTCCCTATTGATTTATACAACTTTAAACAATTGGTATGGCTTATGTTCTAGTAATCGTAATTGATATTTAAATAAAAACTCCGATGCCTCGAGGATTTTTTTTGCCTCAAATGCATTTCTTCCCCATACAGTGATTCCGTGATTACGGATTAACACAGCACCAGAATCTTCTTTAATATGCTCTGAAAATGCATGTGCAAGCGTAGGAATATGAGCATAGTTTTTGATAATTGGAATCGTCAGCACTGCGTCCTCTTCCCACTTGTTGAAAGCCTTAATCAGCTCCTGCCCCTTAAAGGTTACCTCCCCCTGGTTGCCATAAACCTCTGAAATCACGTTATTATCTATAGTGTGAACATGGAGACTGCAGCCTGCATTGGTTTTTCGATAGATTTCGACGTGAAGCAGCGTTTCTGCTGAAGGCTTTAAGTGAGTTTCTTCTACTGCATGCCCAAATTCGTCTACTAACAAAAAGTCCTCTTCTGTACGTTTGCGTTTATCCTTACCACTCGCCGTCACCAGAAATTGCAGAGGATTATCACTTACCTTAATAGCAAGGTTGCCGCTTGTTCCCATAAACCAATCGCGCTCAGCTAGTTCATCCTTTATATCTGCTAACTCCAGCCATTTTTCCTTTAACATGATGTCCTCTCACCTCATTCTGATTTTTAATTTCTTCTATACAATCATAAAAGGTAGTAAATCCTTTATGATTTAAACCCCATTCAGAACATTTTTTCTCTAGTAAATCTCTTGCCAGAACGAAATCAGCTTGTTTCGCTGCCTCAAGATCGGTTACGGAGTCACCGATTACGATTGTAAAGGTATCTTCATCTTGGTTTAACTTCCGTATAATACTAGGTTTGCAGCATCCGCATTCATTTTGACATAAAGAATCACAGGTATATGGCCAAAGTATTCTTATGTTTTCCCTTGAAAAATCGCTGTGGTTACAATAAATTCCATCAAAAGGACCGTATTTCTCAAGAATCGGATAAACAAAGAAATCAATCCCGCCGCTGACAATATAAAAAGGTATCTTTTCTGTTCTTGCAAACTCAACAAATTCAGAAAACCCTTCGCGAATCTTGGCGTTTTCGATTGCAAACTTTGTAATTTCATCTTTTTTGCTGCTTGGTAATTCCGCGAATAATTTTCCTACACCCTCACTAATGGAAATCTCTTGTGATAAAATTTGATTTTTAATTTGCTCCCAATTAGGTGGTGCAAATTTTTTCATGATTTCAATGATGTTATCACTCTCGGTAATCGTCCCATCAAAATCACAGTAGATGACAGGCTTCATTTATACTACACCTCTGCATTTCCCCATAACTGTAATGCGATTTTCAGCTCCAGATATTGCTCTCTTCCTTCTGCTAAGGTCTTCCCTTGAAGATTCACATCAATGGCTTGTCGGAATGCGAGTCCGCCACCGCGCGCACCATTTGGATGACCATGAACGCCTCCCCCAGCATTAATGACAGATTCAATTCCGAAATCCCGAATCAATAGTGGCACTAACCCAGGATGTATGCCCGCTGACGGGACAGGAAACGACCGCTTTATAGTATCCTTTTTGACTAATTCCTCTGCGATAGAAAGGGCAGAGGATTTCTCTAATGCCACTGTTCCATATGGTGATGGAAATAATGACAAATCAGCACCAGCAAGTCTGAGCAGTTTACCTAATAACAAAGAATGAGAGAGACCATAATGGGAGGATGATGTTAAAGCCCCGCTTACAGCAGGATGAGCCATTAATGGCAAGGAAATTTGATCATCCTCTCGCAACTCTTGCAGGACGTCTAATCCATAGGCAAAAACATTAAAAAGTAACAAGTCTGCACCAAGCTCTTTTGCTCTTCTAGCTTTGTCCTTTAATTGCGTTGTTCTGCCTGTTAGATTTACCGCATACAAAGTACGATGTCCGGTTTGTTCAAATACTTCCTGTAACACTTTTTTGCCTTCTGTTATTCTTTTTTCAAACGGAGTTAACTCATTTTCAAAAAGAATTTCGTCATCCTTTACGAAATCAACACCGCCAAGAGCCTGCTGCTTCAACTGCTCTGTTAAAAAATTTATATCCTTCCCAAGAACTCCTTTAAAGATGCTCATTAATAACGGACGGTTAAAAACTCCGAGCTTTTCTCTTAATCCTTCAATACCAAATCTAGGTCCAGGGAATTTGCTTTTTAATTCAGCCTCAAACTGTAAATCAATTAATTTAATTTTTCCATCTAATGAAAGTTTTCCAAAAACGGTGGTCAGAATGGCAGGAATATCATTAGAAAAGTTGATAGTTGGATAGGCAATACGGATAATCGACTGATCCTCTTGTAAACCTTTAGTTGAAACTACCCTGCCTTTGTGCTTACGTAATTGACTCTGTTCTAGTTCAGGTAAGTTCGTCCATGAACCGACAGTTAAACCTAAGGCAATTTCCTCAGCTTTTTTTTCAAGATTTTTTTCACCGTGAACTAGGTATGTAGCTATTAATTCAGTCAATTTTACTCATCCCTTTCTAGAGAAAACATAAAAACCTCTTCCAAAAAGAAGAGGTTAGCATCGCAAACTAACATCTTCTCATCTTTCAGCTTGTGCTGCAAGATTTAGCACCGTGCCTAACATAGTGTTAAGTCGGTTGCCGGGCTTCATAGGGCTTTTCCCTCCGCCTGCTCTTGATAAGAAAACGATCGTATTATTTACTATTACCATGTTGATAAACTATATTTTGGATTATCCCAAGAATTATATTTTTTGTCAATGCTATTTTTTAAATATTTGCAACTCACTAATTCTTCTAACCACTTCTCCTAAACGGTCCTCACTTGTGAGCAACCCCACCCGGACATAGCCTTCACCTAGTTCACCAAATGCAATCCCAGGTGCCACAGCAATATGTGCTTGCTCCAGCAAGATATCAGCAAATTCAGTAGAAGTAAGCCCTTCAGGTACCTTTAGCCAAGCAAAAAATGATCCCTTTGGCGCCGTCACATTCCAACCAAGTGAACGAAGCCCATCAATCAAAACATTTCTTCTACGCTCATAGAGATTATTCAATTCTCGAACACAATCTTGGGGGCCGGTTAATGCTTCCGCCGCTGCTTCCTGAATGCCTCCAAATATGCTGCAATATAGATGGTCTTGTAAAAGCTCAAGGGCTGAAATAACACTGCTATTGCCTACAGCGAATCCGACACGCCACCCAGCCATATTGTAGGTTTTCGAAAGAGTATATATTTCAATACCAACTTCTTTTGCCCCATCAATTTGTAAAAAACTCACTGGCTTTTCTCCATCAAAGCCTATTGCTCCATAAGCAAAATCGTGTACCACACAAATATCATTAAGGCTTGCAAGTTTGACCGTTTCCTCAAAAAATTCCTTCGTTGCCCCGGCCCCTGTTGGATTGTTCGGGTAATTAAGGAACATTAATTTTGCTTTATCAATCGCCTCAGAAGGTAATTCGTTGTAGTCTGGCAGAAAATTATTACTTTCCCGTAACGGCATCGTTACCATTTCTGCCTTCGCTAGAGCTACCCCAGATAAGTAATCGGGATAACCTGGATCAGGAACAAGCATTGTATCACCTGGATTTAATAGGCATTGTGGAATTTCCACTAATCCTGCCTTACCTCCAAACAAAATGGCTACTTCCTTATCAGGATCAATGGTTACATCGTATTCTCTTTTGTAAAAATCTGCAGCTGCCTGCTTTAAATAACGATGTCCCTGGAAAGGAGAATACTTATGATTTGCAGGATTAGCAGCACCTTCCTGCATTTTTTTAACGATATGCTTTGGTGTAGCCTGATCAGGATTACCCTGTCCTAAATTAATTACATCATAGCCCGCTTCAATGTATTTACCTACCTTTTTTACTAAAGAAGCAAAGAACTGTTTCGGGAGATTATTTAAAGTTTGGGAAGTTGGAAATTGTTTCATCCTATCACCTGCTTCAATTCATTCATTTTATTGTTGAATTCTAGTCACAAATGATATAACTTTTAAGACAGCTTGTAAAGAAAAAATTCCGAAATTTCAAATGAGGTGAAGTTGAGTGAAATTTAAAATAACTTGTTTGCAAATGGATGTTGCTTTTGGAGATCCAAATAAAAACTACCAACACGCAGAAAAACAAATCGAAACAGCAATGAAAGAAAATCCAGATATTATTGTTTTACCGGAGTTATGGACAACAGGGTATGATTTGACAAGACTTGACACCATTGCAGACAAGAATGCAGAAAAAACCATTGATTTTTTAAAGAAAGCTGCAAAAAAATACCAAGTTCATTTTGTCGGTGGCTCGGTGGCAAATCGAGGTGATCAAGGAGTTAAAAATACCCTCCTAATCATTAATAATGAAGGAAAGCTTGTTCAATCATATAGTAAACTACATCTTTTTAAATTGATGGATGAGCATCTTTACCTCGAGGCAGGTGAGGAGAAAGGGTTATTTGAATTGGATAATCAGTCTTTTAGCGGAGTAATTTGCTATGATATTCGTTTCCCTGAATGGATTCGTGCTCATACAGCCAAAGGAGCTGAAGCATTATTCGTTGTGGCAGAATGGCCTGCTCCCCGTTTATCACACTGGAGATCTTTGCTTATTGCAAGAGCGATTGAAAACCAGTGTTTCGTCATTGCTTGCAACCGATCCGGATCTGATCCGAATAATGAATTTGCCGGGCACTCCATGATTATTGACCCATGGGGAGAGGTAATTGCTGAAGCAGGAGCTAGTGAGGAAATATTGTCTGCAGTAATTGAGTTAGACCTCGTAAAGGATATTCGAAAACAAATCCCAATTTTTGAAGATAGAAGGCCAGATTTGTACTAACCCAAAAAACCACTTCCAATTAACGGTAGTGGTTTTCCTAATTTTCAGCTATATGATTTAATGGTATACTAATCTTAAATAAAGTTCCTATCCCCTCTTCACTTTCTACTTCAATACTCCCATTATGTTCTTCAATAATACGATAACTTACCATCAATCCAAGTCCGGTACCTTTTTCTTTTGTTGTATAAAACGGTTCGCCAAGTTTTTTTATTTTTTCCGTTGGGATCCCTGCTCCTTCATCTCGGATTGTAATCTGTATAATTTCGTCCTTAACGGAATGTATCGCAATGTTAATTTCCCCGCCGTTCGGCATGACCTCAATTGCATTTTTAATAAGATTTATAAAGACCTTTTTTAATTGGTTGGGTTCACAATATATGTACGGTAATTTATCCTCATAATGAGTAAGGAATTGAACATTGTAAAGCACTGCTTGAGCACTTAATAAATCAACTGTTTCCCTCATTATTTGACAAATATCTTTCTCTTGAAATTTAGTTTCTTGAGGTTTTGCTAGAATTAAGAATTCATTAATAATAGAGTCAATTCTTGCTAACTCTGAGGTAATGACATCATAATACATAGAGTGTTGTGCTTTAATACTTGGCTCTAGTAATTGAATAAACCCTTTTAAGGCGGTCATTGGATTTCTAATTTCATGGGCAATTCCAGCAGCCAGTTCACCAATAAGATTAAGTCGATCTGATTTCATCAACTGTTCCTGCATTTGGGCCTTTTCTGTTACATCAATGATAACAGTCAGATTCAATCCATCGATAATTCCAAGCTTTGTGGAGTAATCAAAATGTCTGACTCTCCCGTCATTCCCTTCGATCACCATAGATGAATATTGTTTACCATTATTGGTGACCTGCTTAATATGATTAATGATTTCCTGTCTTTTTTCATTTAAATGACTAAATATATCAAGTACGGATCGTCCTACCAGTTTATCTTTTGAAAGCCCAAATATTTTCATTGCAGAACGATTGGTATCGACAATATGGTACATGTCATTCCATAAAATCAGTCCGTCCATGGAATCTTCAAATATTCTTCGGAATTTTAGTTCGCTTTCAAGCAATTCCTTTTCCATTAAATCACCAGCCCCATGAAACCCAAAATAAGGTAATTTTATTTATCTTATATTCTACATTATAATATAAAATCCTTTTTACTTGACAAAAAAATAACGATAATCTAAGTACTTCTGTTTGGTAAAATTCAGTAAAAAAGGTAAAGCGCAATGTTCCGCTTCACCTTTTTTACTTTAAAGGAATGGATTTTCGTGCTTTGCCTTAAGTCGCTGCCATCTCTTTTCAACTTCTGCCTCGAATTCTTCTAAAATAGGTTTGTTTTCTTCTTTAAGCAGATGTTTTGTTTTACCCATATATTTAAGCCATTCAGAAATAGCTACTCGTTTGTTTTTGTCTTCTGGGTTGTAAGTAATGCTTGTAACACCCTGTTCTACCTCGTATAGTGGGAAAAAGCAAAAATTTACGGCTTGCTCCAATATCGTTGCCCCATAGCGGTCTTCGGATTTCCAATTGAGCGGACAGGTAATAAGGATTTTCCCATAAACAGTTCCTACATTTTGTGCCTACCATTGTGCTTTAGCACCCTTTTTAATTAAGTTTTGCGGAAAGCTTTGCAGCCCCTGTAAATACATAAGGAATATTGGTTGCTGCCATTATTTGGGCTGTGTCTTTATGATGAAATCCTTTTCCCTTTTGTGCTTACCAACACCTGAAGTGCTTGCCATATGCCCGATTGGTGTTGAATATGACATTTGTGAACCTGTATTCATATAGCCTTCATTATCATATTCAAGCATAATAAGTTTATGTCCACGTAGAGCGGTACCAATGGCAGAGCCCATTCCGATGCCATACCGCCGTCTCCTCTATTCATAACAAACGTCGCATCATCAGCGAGCATTTTACCAGCTAAGTTTGCTCCTAGACCACCTATTGATTCCAGACGAATCTCAAAGAACCCAAGCTCGTTTTTCTTCGGTAATATAGACATAATGTCCCTCCCCTTCTTGTTCAAAAAAAATGAAAATACATATAATATAAATTCCCCTCATTATTGTAGGACATATAGTTTTTTAACACTGTGACAAAAATCAAACATCAACAAAAAATTTCTATAACACTTTTTACTTACTATTAAAAAACGTTATTTTATGTGGATTTAATCCATGAAAATAAGTATATAACAGGAAATTCATTGTGATATAACAGCCATAACACACTACTTCGATTATCGTTTTTTTTTAAAATAGGGTATAATATACTATTGTTTTAATTTTTTCGAAGGAGTTTTATAATGAACGTTATTTGCAGTACCTTAAATGCTAAATATATTCATACGAATTTAGCAATTCGTTACTTAAAAGCTTTTGCAGCTCCGGAATTCAATATCCAGCTGAAGGAATATACAATAAAAGATCCTGCCATGAACATTGTTTCTGACCTTTATCAGCAAAAACCACAGGTCATAGGTTTTAGCTGTTACATTTGGAACATTGAAGAAACGATTAAAGTGGTCAATATGCTGAAAAAGATTGACCCTTCTATCCAAATTGTTTTAGGCGGACCTGAAGTTACTTACGATACTGTAGAATGGATGGAAAAACTTCAAAGTGTGGACTTTATTATAATTGGCGAAGGAGAACATTCATTTAAACAGTTACTTACTGAAATGAATGGCGACGGAGAGTATAGAAACGTCCACGGAATCGCCTACCGTGAAAATGGAAAAGTAAGCATTACCCCTCAGATGAATAAACTCGACCTAAAAGAACTTCCTTCTCCATACAGATTTCCTGAAGATGTAGCTCATTTAGGAAAGCGCGTCACTTATATTGAAACAAGCAGAGGTTGTCCATTCAACTGTCAATTTTGTCTTTCATCCATTGAAGTCGGAGTACGATATTTTGACAGAGAGAAAATAAAGGATGATATACGATATTTAATGGCAAACGGGGCAAAAACCATTAAATTTGTGGACCGCACTTTTAACATCAGCAGAAGCTATGCGATGGAAATGTTCCGCTTCCTAATAGACGAACATCTGCCGGGAACGGTTTTTCAATTTGAGATTACTGCAGACATCATGAGACCTGAGGTTATCGAATTCTTAAATAATGAAGCACCTAAAGGACTGTTCCGTTTTGAAATCGGTGTACAATCAACCAATGATTATACGAACGAGCTTGTGATGCGCAAACAAAATTTTGAAAAGCTGACGCGCACGGTCACAATGGTGAAAGATGGCGGAAAAATTGACCAGCATCTTGATTTAATCGCTGGGCTTCCCGAGGAAGATTATTCTTCGTTCCGTAAAACGTTTAATGATGTTTTTGAACTTCGCCCAGAAGAACTGCAGTTAGGGTTTTTAAAAATGTTAAGAGGGACTGGACTGAGACTTCGCGCTGCTGACCATGATTATATTTATATGGATCAATCGCCTTATGAAATTTTGGGCAATAATATCCTGCCATTTAATGATATTCTCAGAATTAAACAGGTGGAGGATGTTTTAGAAAAATATTGGAATGACCATCGAATGAACCATACGATTGAGTATTTGGTAACAAATGTGTTTCCTTCACCTTTTGACTTTTTCCAGGAGTTTGGGACCTATTGGGATGAGCAGGGCTGGTCCAGAATCGGTCATCAATTAGAAGATTTATTCAGAAGATTATTCTCTTTTCTAGAATCAAAATCCGTAAACGACATTGACATCATTGCTGGTCTGATGAAATATGATTATTTAATTAATCATAAGTACAAACCGCGCAAGCCTTGGTGGGAACAAAGCTCTAATAAACAGACCAGAACAGAGATATATAAACAAATAGTAGAAAATCCATCGCTTCTCGGACAAACATATCTGGATTTAGCACTTGAAGAGAAAGATTTGTATAAGCATACCATGATTGAAGACGTGTCTTTTGATCTGTCCATGTACTTAACATCAGGTGTAATCATAAAAAGACCATCAAATTTATTAGCTTATTTTGATCCAGCAAATAAAGGAACGATTATTTTTCCATTTAATGTTTAAAAAAATAGCCGGCTGATTCAGCCGGCTTATTATTCTTTCTTGGAAGGCTTTTTATTGCTATCTCTCGCCTGAAGTACTTCATATAGCTTTATTCCATTTACGTCACCAAATTCAATGCTGAACTCCTCACGTGTGTTTTGCACACTTTTTTTCTCTTTCATTAGCTTCTTCCTTTTTTTCCAAGCTTGGAATTACGGTTTTGAACCCTAATGGCATCCTCTGTACCAGCGTATTCTGCGGAAAATTCACTTTCCTGAACATTCTTATGAGGAGTTTTTGAATACTTATTTACAGCATCATGTTCTGCTTTTCGTTTAGCCATTTTTTTCATCCTCCCATTTTTGTCTTACAGCAATAGTTTTTACAAAAGCAGAAATTCAATCACTTCCTTATTTTTCATAAATAAATTTGTTCATCCAGCGAAAAATAAAGAAAAATAGGAGTGAGGAAAATGACCAAAGAAAACAAAGAAATAGATGAAAATTTAACTATAAACGAAACAATGCCTCATCAAATAAACGCCCCAAGTTTTGAGGGTACAGGAATCAAAATGAAGCCCCCATTTGTAAATGAACATGGTGTAGTAATTGGGGACAGCGACTACTCCTCTCCAAATTCACCGTTGGAAAATTGGACGGAAGATACCGATCCTGAAATTATGGCAGGTGATGAATGGGTTCATCCTACTAATGATATTGGCTGGAATACTGCAGAAAATCGGGATCTGCTGGAAAGCAAAAAGAAACCCAAAGCCTATCCCTTTATGCACCCAACAATCGATGTCAGCAAGGGTACCGATTAATTTATTTATAACGTTCCATATCCGCAAAACATTACCACTTATTAAAATTTTGATTTGAATCATAATACAAATACAGAGAAAATAATCTCTGTAGAGATATTAAGGAGTTGACAATAATGGCTAACAGCAGCAATAAATTATTAGTTCCAGGAATAGAGCAATACCTTGATCAAGTTAAATATGAAATTGCACAAGAGTTTGGGGTTAATTTAGGTTCTGATACTGTGTCCCGCGCAAATGGTTCTGTTGGCGGCGAAATCACGAAAAGATTAGTAAAACAAGCGCAAGCTCAAATGACAGGACAACAACAATAATTCAACTTAATAAACATGGAAAAAGTCCGGCATTTTTGCCGGACTTATTTTTTTCCATTTTTCTCTTGTTTATTTGGTTTATTTTGATTATTCGGTTGCGGTTTTTCTTGTTTATGATTCGCTTGATTTTGATTACCTTTGTCATTGCCATCTTTGTTTAATCCAGGTGGATCCTGCTTTCCATTTTCTGGCTCTTGTGGTAAAGGTTGATTATTTTGGATATTTTCACTTTGGTTTTGGTACACCTGTTGGTTATTATTTGGAATATTGTTATTTTGTTCTTGTTCCTTTTGCTGGTCAGGAGGCAGAACTGTAGTTGATGAAGGCTCTAATGGAGTAATGTCTGTTGGGTTTACTTTCTCCATTTTTGTTTGCTTAACATTTTCTTTTGTTTGCTTTGTTTGTGCAGAGTTATTTTTATTTTTATTTTTATTTTTATGATAGACTCCGACAGGAACACCTGAGTCTTGAGCTTTTTGTACTTCTTCCTCCGTACTTGTATACATATTTACTTCTATACTATTTTTATCAACTGTTTCTTTGATTTGCTCGATATTTTCCTCAAGTTTCGCTGTCCCATACTCTTTCAACTCATCCGTTTTAACCGTTGAAATTAAAACTGGCTCAGCTTGGGTTATATGACCATCTTCTTTTAACTCTGTTATTATAATGGAAGTTAACTCAGAAGCATTCATTTTTTTCCAGTCATCCAGCTGGGAAATAATTTTTTCTGCTTCCTTATTAAATCCCTTTAATTCAACTACCTGCATATCTTTATTTAATCCCATTTCAATACTAGTGCTAGCATTAATAGACATATAAGCATAAGCTTTATTACTTTGATAAACTGGAATAATAGACCCTACACTTATTATCAGAACAGCCATCGTCATCCAAACTGTTTTTAAAGCAAAAAAGTTTTTTAATGATATTGTTTTTTTGCTTTGTAAATAATCAGTAATAGGAAAAAAATCTATTTCTTCACCTATAGAATAAACTCTATCCATTTTGCGGGCACGCAAGAACTCTCCGTTAGAAGTTAATAATGTCACATAAGGATCATTAACTTCCATTACAACTCCCCTTCTCATGTCTCTAGCACCCCCTTTAAATAATCGTTTAAATAAACATAGTCACTAGATAATATAAGTGCTATCGCGATAATATATTTCCGGTTTCGTTCAATCGTCTTTCTACTGACATTCACCATTTTTTCTAGCTGCTTTATAGGAAGACGCTTTTTCTCATATAAAGATTCCCTTAATTCCCTATTTTCAACTAATAGCTTCGCTACTTTTATGGCGTTTTCCCTTGCATCGGCATGCTTTGGTGAATTCTCAACTAAATCGCTGAAGCTTAAATCAAATGATGTTAATAATGTTTGAAATTGAATAATTTCTTCTTTCCTAATTTCCTCGTCAGACTTTTTCTTATAGTCCTCGAGTGATAGCTCGTTTACAATTACCATGCCTGCGGACTCTTCCTCAAATGAAGAATAAGTTAAGTCAATGCTAACATGTTGGTTTTTCGTTTGCTTGCGAATATAATCAATTACTCTTCGTTTTATAATGACTTCGGCAAAACTAAGCAGGGAACTGCCCTTCTCAGCTGAATATTTTTCAATTGCTTCATTAAATGCAATAAGACCAATACTAAATTCATCGTCGGTTTCATAAATATATCGTTTACATACCGAAGACACGTTTTTTGCAATAAATGGTTTATAAGCCTCTATAATTTCATTAAGTAAGGAGTGTTCACCTTGTTGAATTAATTGTACCGACTCTTCTAAAGTACGCTCTTTATTTTTGGTTAAAAACAATAAACCTAGCATTGCCTCACCTCTCTAAGAACCAATTATACCATACGGCTGACAAATTGGATTTTTTGGGGGTAATAGCAAACTGAAAAAAATAGCCCCAAGAAAGGCTATGTTTTCCTGTTTATTGTTTCTTTGTTTCTATTAAATTCCTTTACCATTATTCCCTTTACTCTCTTGCTTCAATTCATTTACAGCATGCTTCATTTCTGCCTTTTTCTCTTTTACTGCAGCCCTTACTTCCATCTTTTGTTGTTGTATTTCTTGTTTTGCTGATTTTTTCTCTTGTACTGCTGTTTGTTGCTTCTCCTTCATTGAGGGTTTTGGTGTTACAGGCGAGGTAACTTCAGGTGTTATTGCTCCTTCTACTACTTCAGGAGTAGTGGTTTCCATATTTGGATCTAGTTCAGGAGCAGCTACTGATTCTTCAGCCTTATACTCAGTGTTCTTTTGTTGTTGTTTCTTTTCCCTTTTTTTCATTTTATTAGCAAGCCTTGCATAGCTTTTTTCGATATTCTTTTGCAATGCAGCTTTTGCTACTGGGTTTTTCACCTTTTCCATTACAGCAGTCAGCGCGATAATATTTTGTGATACTGCATCCTCTGCTTATTCTAATTCATCTTCAACTATTTCCTTGAGAAGCCTCTTCTTCAACATTTATGACATGGTCTTCTGCTTTCTCTATATTATCCAATGCTTTTTTTTCATCATTTCTACCGCTGCTTCTTCATTTCCATCAGCAAACAACGCTTTGGCCTCTGAAAGTCGCTCCCCTGCATATTCAGCAATTAATTTTGCTTCCTTTACATCATCAATAGTAAGAGCAAGTTGAATTTTTTCTAATAATATCTTCGAAAAATAGAAGAAGTCCCCTGGTAATAGTGAAGGTGTTTGTCCTTTTTCACCATTAGAGCTAGAATCTGCTTGAAGCTCTATTATCGGTGTCTCACTGGTTATTTCATCAGCGAAAACATTTGTAGCAGGAAATACCACTGCACTTGTGAGAATCATTGCGAGAGCACTTTTTGAAATTTTGTAAAATGGATTACGCTTTGTATGCTTCTTTAACTAGTTCACCCCATTATTACTTAACCGCCGCTTGACACTAAAGATTTACGTTTTATTAAAAGCGGTTTATGGGGGCACATAAAAAATTTCATTAAAAAAGCTTCAAATCAGTGTCAGATTTGAAGCTTTTTTTTCCGAAATTGTAACATCCATTTTATCAAAAAACCAATGAGTATCCCCGGAATGACAAATAACATAGGTAAAAAAACAGGACCTGGATGAACATTAAAAATCGTAACCGCTGGTGAAATCATTAGTCCTACTGTGACAAAATAAGCGGAAAATACAAAAGGTAAGTAAGAATACTTTTCCTCAGCTGGCATTGCCGAACGATAACCATCCCACATCGCGAACATATAAACACATGGGTAAAACATTAGCCACTGATAATTAATTACGGATTCAGCTTTTTTAATTTCACCTAAGAAGCTGTACATAATCGCACCATTAAAATGACTATTTACATTTATCATAAATTCTAGAATCACAAAGAAAATGCCTTTGATGTACTGACCACTTAATAGCTGGCTGAATCCTGGAAAGGCTATACTCCATAATACGGCTTCTAATTTACTCATTTTTTTCATTTCTCTATCTCGCTTCTACTGTAAGTTACTTCCAAATTAGTTTTACCAGTAATCGTCCGAATAAACGAGGTATATAAGAAATATTTTTGAATAGTATCTTTGTGTAAAATTCATAAAATGGGGATTTGATAGTTTGGGTTATCCTTTTCTTTTAAGTAAAAAGCAGTCATTGCCTTGACGCCATCTACAACATTGGCTGTACTAAAATAGACGTAACGTTTTAATTGTGTCAGCCTCACCTACCCAGTTATTCACATTATTTGTGCCATTCACATTAATTCTGAATGCCATATCCCTTGGTACTGCCAAATCATAAATAGCTGCAAGATGGAAAACATGGTACCCTATTGTTTAGAATTTCTTGGGTTTCGTCAGAAATCATGAGTGAGGGCTGGGTGATATCCCCTTCTATAAGGATAAATGCATCATCCTTTAGACCTAGTTCTGTTATAATAGCATGTCGTTCCTTCCTTGCTTTATCCATCATGCCTTGAAGAACTAATACGTAAATAGTTTCTTTCCATTCATTCTTTTTCAAAACTTCCCGAATTAATTGGTTGCAGATAAAACCTGGAAATCCTGTAAAAAATAATTATACCCTAACGTAAAACCTCCTAAAAAATGTTAAGTAGACATTTGTACTAAATTGTATGTTGTTGCGAAAATAATAGTTGGGATATTAATCCGAATTTTCTGTATTTTTATTCATTAAAAAAAGACAGGAATAATCCCGTCTTTTTACTCGTGCTGGTCCATAGGGTTATAAAGTTTCACGTCTGGATTTTTTTCTTGGAACCAACGAAGCGCAAATTCATTTTCAAATAAGAATACATAATGATCAAAGCGATCTTTTACAAGCAGACTTCTAGAACTCGAGAGATTTTCATCCACGACATCCCCTTCTATCCATCTGCCAATTTTAGAACCTATACGTTCCATCAATACCTCAGCATTGTATTCATTTCTCATCCGATGTTCAAAAACCTCGAATTGTAATTGTCCAACAGCACCCAATAAATAATCATCTGTTTTTACTGTTTTATAGAGCTGGATTGCGCCCTCTTGAACAAGTTGCTGGATTCCTTTATAAAATGATTTTTGTTTCATTACATTCTTTGCAGAAACCCTAACAAAAAGCTCTGGTGTAAATTGTGGCAGTCTTTCAAATTGGAAATTGTCTTTACCTGCGGTAATGGTATCACCAATTTGGTAAGTACCAGTATCATAAAGACCAATAATGTCCCCGCTGACAGCCTCGTCAACCGTGTTTCTCTCCTCAGCCATAAAAGAAGTGGATTGAGAGAGCTTAATCTGTTTACCTAAGCGAGGAATATTTACAGTCATACCTCGTTCAAATTTCCCTGAACAAATCCGAACGAAAGCAATCCGGTCACGATGGGCTGGGTTCATGTTTGCCTGAATTTTAAAGACAAATCCTGAAAACTGTTCAGCAAGTGGATTAATTTCTCCTATCGATGAATTTCGCGCCATTGGTGCCGGAGCAAATTGAAGGTATGTTTCTAGGAAGGTTTGGACCCCAAAAGTAGTTAATGCACTACCAAAGAAAACTGGGGTAATTTTTCCTTCCGCTACTTTTTCAGCAGAGAAATCATTACCAGCTTCGTTTAACAGCATAATCTCTTCGAGTGTTTGGTCATACAATCCTGATGCCTTTAAAGGATGGTCACCTTCTATTTCTCCATCACTATTTAATGAAACGAAACGATCTTCTTCATTTACTCTAAATTGTTCGATTCGATTGTAATATCGGTCGTAAATCCCCAGAAACTCTTTACCCATCCCAATTGGCCAGTTCATTGGATATGACTCAATTCCAAGAACCTCTTCTAATTCAGCAAGAAGCTCTAATGGCGCTTTCCCTTGACGATCTAGCTTATTAATAAAAGTAAAGATTGGAATTCCGCGCATGCGGCATACTTTGAATAGTTTTAATGTTTGTTCCTCAATCCCTTTAGCAGAATCGATGATCATAACGGCACTATCAACTGCCATTAAAGTCCGATACGTATCTTCACTGAAGTCCTGGTGTCCAGGAGTGTCCAAAATATTGACACGAAAATCATTATAATCAAATTGCATAACGCTGGACGTAACAGAGATACCCCGTTGTTTTTCAATTTCCATCCAGTCACTCGTCGCAAACTTACCTGTTTTTTTAGCTTTTACCGTACCAGCGTCACGAATCGCTCCGCCAAATAATAATAATTTTTCTGTTAGTGTTGTTTTCCCGGCATCCGGGTGAGAAATAATCGCAAAGGTTCTGCGCGATAATACTTCTTCTTTAAAATTGTTACCCATTTCTAATTCCTCTCTTTTGACAAATCCAAAAATTTTTCTCGTACCCTTAATCTTATAGTCTTGCGGTGAAATTTGCAATCCTTTAATACAATCCAACTGGAAATCTATTTCCACCCATTCCCACATCGCCTTTTGTCATTTTCCATTTATAATAGAATAAGACTCTGTTTAAGGAGATGACTATAATTGAATCAAAGTAAAAAACTAGTTTCAAAGTTTATTCCGCTCATCGCAGCGTTATTATTAGTACTTGCAGGAATTACTTGGATTATCCAAACAAAAAATGAAAAAATTGAAATTCCTTTCTCCTCAGTAGAAGAAACAATTCAAAACCAAAATGGGAAACCAGTAGCACTGACAGAGCACTCTGACGGCAGCATTCTACTGGAAATTGACGGTCTCAAATACGAATCACATGTTCCGCCGAATAGCCAAATGATCGACAAACTCGTTGAGAAATATACTATTCATTATTCCTATTCTAATAACAGCCGTTTTGGAAAGTGGATAATGGCAGGTGTAATACTTGGCCTTGTAGGAACTGCTTTAATACTTCAAAAAACAAAAGGTGGGTTTGGTCTTTCGAATTCCATGAAGAATAGTGTTTCTCAAGCACGACCTCTTCCATCCATTAGTTTAGATGATGTTGGTGGAATTGGTGAAGAAATGAAAGAAGAGATTCTCCAGACACTTTCAACACTGAAAGAACCGGAAAGAGCCATTAAAATGGGGATTAAGCCGCCTAAAGGGATTCTTTTATATGGACCGCCAGGCACAGGAAAAACATTATTAGCTCAGGCGATTGCCCGTGAATTAAATGCAGCTTTCTTTTCTGCCAGCGGTTCGGCTTTTAATGAGTTATTTGTAGGAGTTGGGGCCAGCAGGGTCCGCTCTTTATTCCAGACTGCAAGAAAACAGAGTCCGGCAGTAATCTTTATTGACGAAGTAGACGCCTTGGCCGGCAGAAGAAAAGCACATGGCGGTGAAGAAGCAGAAAAAACATTAACCGAACTCCTTGTCCAGCTTGATGGGGGACATTCAAATGATGGAATATTGTTTATTGCCGCTACGAACAGAAAAGATATGCTTGACGAAGCATTCCTCCGACCTGGCAGAATTGACTTTACGTTCCATGTTCCGCTTCCAGATACAAAAGGAAGAAGAGAAATTATCGATATTCATACAAAAGGGAAATCACTCAGTGAAGAAGTCGCAGCCTCATTAGATGATTTAGCTGAAAGTACCTCCGGCTTTTCAGGAGCAGAGCTGAAATCATTATTTGAAACAGCCAGCAGACGGGCAGTACGCAATGGACAGGATTTATTAACAAAAAGCGATCTTGATTATGCTCTTGACCGGACAATATTAGGAAGTACTTCACGGTCTTTACAGGATCTTGATACGAAGCGCCGTGTTGCCATTCACGAAGCAGGGCATGCCATTGTAGCTTCATTAACGAAGCCAGGATCTGTAAGAAAAGCGACCATTATCCCACGTGGTGAGGCACTGGGATATGTGGCACCTATTCCAAAAGAGCTTCATTTATCAACGACAAGTGATTTACTAGACCGGGTCGCAATGGTGTTAGCCGGTGGTGTTGCCGAAAGAATGCAGCTTGGTGAACATAGCATAGGTGTCAGTGGAGATGTGCAGCAAGCTAAGCAAATTATTGAACAAATGGTAGATACTGGTATGCTCCAGGAAGGGTTTACCCTTACCTTTAACAAACAGGACAAAGAAGAAAAAATGCAAGAACTATTTAAAAAAGGTTTAGAAAAAGCAGAGATCCTGATAAAAAGTCATCAACATCAGTATCAGCAATTAGTCGATAGCTTATTAAAGAAAGAAACACTTGAAGGCTTTGAGGTCGAAGATATTGTCTGGGGAAAACCCGAGGATAAAACCAATGAATTTGTTTCTGCATAACTCCAACCAGGTGTAAGAGAGCACCTGGTATTTTTTTGCTAATTGAAATCACTCTTTTTAGGCAAACTAACCTTATGTATTTTACCTAAAGGAAGTGTATTTAAATGCTTGATCCTAAAATAGATTTTGAAGCAAAGAAACATCGGGAAAACGCAAAGGGGTATATCGACAATCCTAAAAAAACAGAAGGCTTACTGAAGAAGGCAATCCTCAAGGCGAGAAATAATAAAGGTACTTTAGGCGAAGCATGGGAAAAGCTGCAATTATTTTTTGATTTAGTCCAAGCTTATTCAAAAGGCGAATATAAAAACGTTGCTCCCTCTTCAATCTTAACCATTATTGGTGCAATCCTATATTTCGTTTCTCCTTTGGACGTTGTCCCTGACTTTCTTGTCGGCTTAGGAATTCTTGATGATGCCGCTGTTATCAGCTTTACGCTAAAAAAATTATCAGCAGAGATCACTGAATTTAAAAAGTGGAAACAGAATGATTCTTTTTCACCACTAGTAAAAAACCCTCTTGACTAATCATGAGGGCCTTTTTAATTTTTACTTTATTTTCTTATTTGTCTAGCTGCAGCCCCTAGGAAAAATTGAACTGTATTTTTCCCTGGCCAAGGCGCTTCCGCTTTTCGTTTATCTAAAGCAAGCTGCACCTACGATAATTAAAAGGATGAATAAAACGACGATTAACGCAAAGCCGCCGCCAAATCCAGTACCACAGCCGCCATAACCAAAGCCGCCACCGTAACCATATCCATATGGCATATTTAAAACCCCCTCTTTAATTTAATAGTATCCTCGGCCCCAAGAAGCCCCGATAATAATTAACAAAATGAACAATACAACTAGAAGAGCAAAGCCTGCGCCGTACCCGCCATGTGAACCAGACATTTACATTACCTCCTTTTTAATTCCATATATCCTATTCATATCGATAAAAATGTGCGATAGACACATATCCAAATAACCCACTTTTCAAAAAAAAGTATAAGCCCAATCTAATTGGGCTTATCAATCATTTAGGATCCACTATTGGAAGGAGCCTATCCACTAATCTAGGTGACAGCGGCTGTAGTGATTTAAAACAGGTGAGGTCTACAACTAAACAATTCGAGGTTGTTCTTAATGAAAAAACATTATCGCATAAATCTACTGGATAGCCATCTATATCTACAGGTTCAAGTAGTGAAATTGTGGCGCAACATCTCCTAACATCTAATGCTTCTAATCGAAATACATTTGTAGTGAAAAAATCACCATCATTTGTCCAACCAAAAGCCTCAAATTGACACTTTCCTGTTGAAAGGATAAATGGAATAGTGTCATATCCAAAATCCTCACATATAAAACGAAATTCATCAAAGGATAACTTTTTTTGTTCTTCTAATAGTTGCTGCAGGTCCTGACATATACATAAATTCTTATGTTCTTCCCCCATAACCAAACCTCCTTTCAAATTTTCTAAATCGGCTGTAAATAAAATTGAATTTGCTTTGCGCCATTCAGAGCACATTCTCTTGCTCGATCCTTTGAATCAGCTGCAGCTAATACATATCCATACCGTTGTCCCATGGAGCGAGGCGGTATAACAAGTTGACCATATTCAGCCTTCGTATACACCTCTAAAACACCAGTTTGTTCTTTGGCAGAATCACACCCCGATACTTTAAGTAACTTCCCAACTGTTCCAACGATTAAATAATGGGTATAAATAGCCTTATTGTGTTTTTTCCTTAAATCTGGTTCTAACCCTGTGAACAATCTTATTGTTTGTTCTGCAAGGTTATAACCAAACGCTTCCTCAATCATCCGGTTCATAGCTCCCCCAGCCATCCTCGGATTAATCTCAATCAACTTCCAGCCTTTATTTGTTAATTTCATTTCTAAATGGCAAGTACCATTTCTTAACTGAAAATCCTCTATAATTGAAAAAACAGTTTCTTTTAGCCCCGGCAGTTGTTCTAAGTACAACTCAGGACAGACAGAATATCCTGTGATAATAAATCGTTCACCCTTTGTTACTTCCTGCTCTACAATCGCTGCAACTGTGATGATTGAATTAAAGACAACGACTTCAATCAAATATTGTGGTCCCTCCAAATATTCCTCCACTAGTATAGGAGATTCAGAGTTTTTACGATGAAGTTGTTTCACACCCTTTATGCATTCCCAAACATTTTCGACCAGTATTACATCCTTTGAACCATTGGATTGAGGCGATTTAATAATGAGAGGAAATTGGTCTACTAACTCCTTCATCTCATGAGCGGCCGTTTCGGTTGAACTTAGAACCTTATAAAACGGGGTATAATTTTTCCCAGATAAATACCTTCTGGTTAAAATTTTGTCGGTCATAATTTGCAACGGTTCATACGTTAGAGGTGTATGGCAAAGAGAATTAGTAAGCAGTGCCGCCAAATAAACATATTCATCTAAAAAACTAATAAAACAAACAATCTTTTTCCCCTCTTCAATAAGGTCAGTAATCGCTGAAAGTATTACATCTGTATCTGACATATTTAATAGGCGTACATCATCGATTTCTTGATACTCCTCCCTTTCTTCAACAAAAATGGTACGATTCGTTAACAGAACTGTCTCGTAACCTAGTCCTTTTGCCGCTTTAATTCCTTCGTAGCTCGATCCCATTTTATTTGTACCTAAGAAAACAATTGAATTCATCTGTTGCACCCGCCAAAAATGTCCTCACCTTTTTGTGATAGTTTTCCTGTTACAATAAAATATTCTTTTTCCGGTAGTTGGTGTAGGCATGTTCATTATGTACGAACAGTTATTTGACCAATAAATTTAAAGTGTGACAAGTGCCTGTAAAAAAATTTATGGACGATTGTTTAGATATGAAAGGCCATATCCTAAAGGTTTTACACTAGTTAGGCTATGGCAGTAACATTACTTATGTTCAGTAAATAGACTCCTTGTACGAACCCCTGACCTTCTCAACTTTACCTTCACATCAACATTAACGATGGCGTCTGTAAAGTATTGATCCCAATTTTTTTCAATCCGTATGAAACTTTTATAATCTTGACGATAAAGCATTTCCCCAAAACCAAAAATATCAGCCATATTCTTGTTGAAGCTTTTTTATCGTTACCTCAAGGTTTTTTTTGATTTTTTTCTCGGTTAGCTTACCATATTTAACAAAGGTATTCATTTTAGTTAAGTCTTCGATACACTGGGTACTGTCTAAATAGGCTTGTTAAACTTGCATAAATGACACTAAAGGCAATCATTTCTCCAAATGGGAAAAACGCTAATTCAGTAAAAGCTGTTTTAATTACTGGCATCATTCCCTCGCCTAGGATGGGCTGAACTTGCCTAAACTCTACGCTGCCACTGGCAAATAAAAAGATTGCCAACAATAAAAAAAACCAAAGAGATAGTGTGTGGAAATTTCAGATGTCCTCGCTAACACTTCAATTCCCAAATACATAATGTATCCCATTAACAGACAAAAAGTTAAGGACATCATTTCGATCGGCGTATTCGGTAAAATGGCAGTAGCCATTAATTCTCCAAAATTCCGAATAACTCGGCTTGATATGTATAGAAAATATACAATGTACATGAAGGTACAAACAATCGTTATCTTTCTGCCTATACAAAATTCAAAAACTTGAAAAATATTTTTGTCAGGAAAGCGATATATAAAGAAATGATTTAAAGTAATAATTACGATTCCTATTAATCCTCCCATTAATATGGCTAGCCAGGCATTATTTTTCGCGCTTCATGGCAATTTCAGAATACAAAATATTTATTATGGATTCAAAAAAGGAGAGTTCAAATAATCTCATATCAAAAAGGCCTATAAGTATAGTTATTGATGTTATTAATAGAAGAAGGCTAATGTTACCATTTATTGAGAACCCCATCGCTGTATTTACCTTATTTCTCCAAAAAATATCCTGTTTTATCCAACAAAAAACCAACAACTTTTCGTTGTTGGTTCTTTGTAACAGATAGCAGCGTATTGGCTCCCGCCTTATAAGAAATTAAAAGTAAACAATAAAAATGATTAACGCTAATAGAATTCGATAAATAGCAAAGGGAACGAGTTTAATTTTATCAATTAGTTTTAAGAAAAAGCGGATTGAGAATAAAGCAAAAACAAAGGCACTAATAAATCCGGCAATAAAAAATGGAAGTGCATCTATTGTGATATACTGCCAATTTTTTAGTAGGGACAGGAAGCTGGCACCCGCCATAATAGGTACTGCCATAATAAATGTAAAATCAGCAGCCGCCCTATGACTCAATCCGATTAGAACGCCGCCTGAGATGGTTGATCCGGAACGGGAGAAACCTGGCCACAATGAAAAACACTGAATGAGACCAATAGTAATAGCTTGTTTATATGTTATTTGGTCAACTGTTTCAACCTTAGGTGTTTTGGGACCAAAGCGATCTGCGATTATCATGAAGACAGCACCAATCACTAAACCAATTAAAACCGTTTCAGTTGAAAATAAATGCTCATCAATATAGTCTTCAAAGAGAACGCCGAAGATTCCAGCCGGAATTAATCCAACGATTACTTGCGTTAATTTTAAGCGTCCACCATTTCGTCCAGATAGCTTATTTTTTATTCTTCCCATTCCTAAGAGGTCAATAAACCTGTCTTTGAAGGTGACGACAACAGCTAAAATGGAACC
>JAPSKD010000041.1 GCA_031177865.1 Bacillus sp. (in: firmicutes)
ACGAAAGAGGTAATCGCCTTCGGGCAGCCGAAGCGTTCCATTTTTTCCATAACCTTTGGAAGTACTGTTTCAGAGCTGGCTGTTGAATAAGCAAGGATTAGTTCATCTTTAAGAATACGAATAAGGTTAAAGATATTAATTCCAACAAGCTTTGCCACAAGTCCTAAAACGACTAGGATAAAGAATATCATCGCACCATAAACAGTAAAAATTAGCTTACTTAATGGAATTAATGAAGAAACCCCAAAGGTTGAAACGGTAACTCCAATAAGGGCAAAAACACCAAATGGAGCAAATTTCATAATTTGATTTGTTACATAAAACATCGCTTCAGCGGTTCCTTGGAAAAATGCTAACACTGGTTTTCCTTTTTCACCAATAGCAGCAACTCCAAGACCAAAGAAGACAGAAAAGAAAATAATGGCAAGCATATCGCCTTTTACAAGCGATTCAAATAGATTCTGAGGAACAATATTAACAAATGTATCTGCAAAGCTATGGCTTTCCACTTGTTCTGTTGTGGAAATATATCCGCCAATATCCTTCTTGCTTAAATTATCCATTTCAATTCCAGTACCCGGCTGAAAGAGATTGGCTGCCCCTAACCCGATAATAATCGCGATGGTAGTAATAATTTCAAAATAAAGAATCGTTTTACCACCTAAAGATCCAAGCTTTTTTATATCACCTACACCAGCTACCCCAACGATTAGAGAGGCAACAACAATCGGGATGACAATCATTTTGATTAAACGGATAAAGATGGTACCTATTGGTTGTAAATATGTTTGCACCTCAGGGTATCCGTAAAAAATCGCACCTACAGCAATCCCGAGGATTAATCCGACTAAAATTTGCCAAGCTAAACCAAACTTTTTCAAAAAATCAATCCTTTCGACATAAATCTAATGTGTTCGACAAGTACATGTATCTTGTCTATTTTATTTTCTAACCTGATTACTTGTCAAATGAAGCTTTGATGATAAAAAAACAACTACCGAATTAATCAGTAGTTGTTTTTTTTGGTTTTCTTTATTAAGAAGTAAATAACACCAAGAATAACGGCACCAATAATAATAGGCATTGTATATTGAGCAGCATATTCTTTAATATGCGACCAATTTTCCCCTAACGCATGTCCTAAATAAAGGAATAGGATGGTCCATGGAATAACTGCTGCTACCGTATAAAGAGTAAATTTTGTCGCAGACATTTTAGCAATCCCAGCAGGAATGGATATCGCATGCCGGACAACGGGAATAAATCGGGCGAAGAAAATGACGCCGACTCCGTATTTTCGAAACCATTGTTCGGATAAGTCAATTTGCTTCTTTTTTATAAGGACATATTTGCCGTACTTTTCTAAAAAGGGACGCCCGCCGTAGTACCCTGCCCAATAGAGAAATAACTGTGCAAAGGTCCCGCCAATCGTTCCAGCGATGATTGCGCCTGGATAGCCGAGAATTCCCTCTGAAATCATATAACCGCCATACCCTAAGACGATTTCGCTTGGGATAACTTCTATCATTAAACCTAGTGCGATTCCAAAGTAACCTAACTCTGATAAGAACTCTAATACAGAGAAAATAAATTCTTTCATAGTTCACCTTCACTTTTGTAAATGTTTTTTGCTTTTATAAGTTTATAACAGTTTCATAAATAAAGGAATGGCTGTGTTAAAATTGTCCGTTGATTTGCGCTACACTAAGGAAAGCTTCTTCGGATAATCACCGCAGGGACAGGCGGTTTTTGCCTGTCACGAGGCACTTCGCGTACCTTAGGGCGGTCCAGAAGAGCCTCCTCGGCGCAAAAGCGCCTGTGGGGTCTCCTCAGCCCCGTCCTCCCGCAGGAAATTGATTTACTTCCTTGAATCTGCCCACGCACGAAGAAAATGCGATAGCATTTTCGAGGAGTCTTCGTGCCTTCCGCTCCAATCAACGCAGTGGGAAAAATCATCAAATTTCCTTAACACAGCCAAAGAAATAAAAACAGCGGAATTTGCCGCTGCTTTGCATTTAGCTGCTTAGGGATCTTGAAGATGAGAACATGTAGTTACGATGATGAAAACGAATGCTATAGACGATTCCCATCGCAAACATATTACCCATTAATGAACTCCCGCCATAGCTGATAAAGGGTAAGGGAATCCCTGTAATCGGAAGCACTTGAATGGTCATACCGACATTTTGGAATACATGGAAAGTGAGCATAGAAATGATTCCTGTACACACATATGTATTAAACGGGTCATTGGTATCTAGTGCCGTTTTAATTAAGTGATAGATTAATAGAAAGAACAGTCCTATGACAATACTGCCGCCTACAAAACCATATTCCTCACCAATCACACTAAATATAAAGTCTGTGTGTCCTTCAGGAATGTAAACCTCCCGATTGCCAAATCCTTTTCCGGTTATCAATCCCGACCCAATCGCACTTAATGATTTCAACAAATGATATCCTGAACTGCTTGCATGATTGAACGGGTCAAGCCATGCATAAATTCGATTAAATTTGTATTGTTGTACATGTAAATATTTTTCGAGTATTTCAGGTCTCTGAACAACTAAGTAAATGATGAAAACGGCTAGTGAAGCACCGGTACTAAAGATAGGCAAAATAATCTTCCAGGTAATCCCGGATACTAGAATGAATCCTACTAAAATCGATAATAAGACGAGCGAAGTACCTAAATCATTTTGCTTCATAATAAAGAAGATTGGTACGAACGTTGTGATGGCTAATTTAAGTAATAACCAAAAGTCTCTTTTAAATGTTTTCTCAAGATATTTCTCCTGGTGCTGGGTTACGACAGTGCTAAGTGCTAAAATGAGAAAGGTTTTGACAAATTCCGATGGTTGAATCGAACCAAGAGGAGTGATAAACCAGCTTTTGGCACCATTTCTAATTGGAGCGATGCTTTCAGGAGCAGCAAGGACACCAATGAGTAAAATTAGTCCAAATCCATACAAGTACCAGGAAAGCCGCTTGTATTGAAAACTGTCAAAAAGGATGGTAATGGAAATAATCGCCGCTCCAACCACATACCAGAAAGTTTGCTTGACTAAGAAATTTTCATCGTACTGTCCAGCTGTTTGTGCACTATAAATTCCTAAACAACTAACGAGAAAAAATAGAAACAAAATTAATGTTAACGTCCAGTCAAAGCGATCCACTTTTTTTGTGAAATTGTCCATATGCCACACCCAATTTTTGTCTGTTTATACAGTGATATGCTAACAAAGAAAAGATTTGGTAACAATATATTTAGGAAATTTATTACAAGAACTTTACTATTATGACGATTCCACTAAAGAATATGTTTCATAAAAATAAAAATAAAAATAAAAACACGGTCTAGTGGACCGTGCTTACATGAGATAGTTTAGAAACATGGTTGCAATACCAAAGTAAGTGAGTAAAGAAAAAATATCATTAATCGTCGTAATTAACGGGCCAGAGGCAACAGCTGGATCAATATTTAATCGGAATAAAATCAGTGGGATGATCGTCCCAGTCAGGGTGCCTATAACGAGCGTAAAGAAAAGTGAAACTCCGACGACTGCGCCTAAAATAAAGCTTCCCTGCCATATATAAGCAATGATGGATATAAGGATGGCGCAGGTAACCCCGATCGTTACACCTACACCAAATTCACGGGCAATTAAGCGAAGGATGACTCCTTTATCAATATCATGAGAAATAAGTCCTCTTACAACAACAGCTAGTGATTGAGTACCAGTATTACCTGTCATTCCTGCAATCATTGGCATGAAAAAGGCAATAGCGACGACCTGTTCCAATGTTGTCTCAAAGCTTGAGATAATGCTGCCGGATATCAGCCCAATAAATAAAAGCAAAATGAGCCACGGAAGCCTCCTTGTGGCTGCGACAAATGTTTTTGTATCAAAGTCAATTGATTTCCCAGAGGCTGATAACTTTTCTATATCCTCATTTGCTTCTTTAATGACGACATCAATGATATCATCGACGGTTACGATGCCGACAAGCCTATTACTCTCATCCACTACGGGTATCGCTAGAAAATCATATCTTTCCGTCATTCTGGCGACTACTTCTTGGTCGGTAGTGACGGAAACTGATATTACGCGTTCATACATGATGTTATGAATCTTCTCATTGAGATCCGCTAGCAGTATATCCCGATAAGAAACAACACCAACCAGCTTTCTATCTTCATCGACGACGTACAAGTAGTTGATGGACTCAGCGAACTCTGCAAATGTTTTTAACTTATCAACCGCCTCTCGTACGGTATAATAACTTCGAATCCAGACAAAGCGATTGGTCATCATTCTCCCTGCAGTTTCAGGAGGGTAATTCATAATATCGGTAACGGCTTTAGACTCTTCGACCTTCATACCGGAGAGCAGTGACTCTTTTTTCTCTGGTGACAGTTCGTCGAGAAGCAGGGCCAAATCATCATTGTCCATTAAATCAAGGACCTTACTGGATTTCTCAAACCCGAGTTTATTTAATACCTCGAGCTGTTCTTCTTTTTCAAGTTCTTGCATCAGGTCGGCGAGGACTTCAAAATTCAAAAATAAAAGAAAACGGAGTTTATGCTTTTCAGGTAAATCTTCATATATTTTTGCTGTATCATATGGCTGTAATTCTTCGAGGATGGTAAGAAAGTCTGCCTTTTTGTTATCTTTTAATAATTTAATAATATGGAGAGTAATTTCGTCTTGCGTCATATCTTTAATCATTTACTGCACGCTCCTTTCTAACGGTGCGTTTTAATCTCTCTATAGATGTATGTAAAAAATAATTTGTTGATCGTACTGCTGTTAATACTACTATCGACTAGTATGTGTTATACACAAAAGAATCAAGCTAACTGTTTCAAATGTATCACAAATATCTTTAGAATTGTAAAAGAATTGAAATAAGCTATTTGGACTATTAATGATAAAATAGTGAAGGATTGGTTAATATTGTTGAGCATTTAAATGAGTACTTTAACTCATTACCATAATGTTTATTTTCCTGATCGGAGGAGTTGGCTTTGAAAAAGCATCATCAAGACATACAGGATCTTGTCTATGTCCACTTAAATCAAAATGATCAGTATGTACTATCCTATGGTATTGAATTTGCTGAATTTGCTGCTGCTTTTTCGGGTACATTGAATCATTTGCTATTATTAAAACATCGCTTTGAAGACAGTGATTTTAATATGCATACTCTGCTCGAATATTGTCCGGACGAGAGAATCGAAAGATTAGCTGCTGAAGATATCTATAGTTACGGTGATTTCTGCTGGATTGACTTTGTTGAAGAAGAAGGATTAAATGAACTAACAGGACAGGAAATGGCGGAAATATTATACTTGGGACATCAAAAGCAACATTTAAAACTCCCCTTTTATAATAAGCTAGGGAACCGTTTTGTTTATTTGGCACACGATGATGGATTTTTTAATAAAGTATATTATCGAAGCTTTAAGGATTTTTTTCATCTTTTAAGTTATGCGCTTTCCATTAAGTTAGGAAAGTTGAAGCTTGAAAAGACACTTCTCGGAATCAGAAAAAAACGTTCATATCCACCTATTAATAAGGAAATTCTCTTATCTTTAACGCCCTTTATTAAGGAGGGTATCTGTATTTCCTTACGGGATGTTGATCATCAGCGCAACAAGTTGGAGATACCAATTTGGGTAATAGGTGATTTCGCATCAATGGATGATATGTACGAGGAATATCAACAAATTTCAGGCGAAAACTGTCATGCCAAAATCATCTTTGATAAAAAAACAAAAGAATGGAAGCTTACCGTTATCTAATCTCTCCATTTCGCTGGGGAGATTTCTTTGTGTTTGTATAATAGGTAGGTTTCAGCCAAGCTGTAGGTTTCATAAAATAATAAAAGTGATAAAATAAAATCGTGAATAGAGAAAATGGAGGTTTAGTATGAAAACAAAAATTGGTTTACTATACGGAGGTAAATCCGCTGAACATAAAGTATCCTTACAAACAGCTCTTGCGGTCATTAAGGCGCTCGATCTTGAAAAATATGAAATACATCCGATTTACATAAATGTAGAGGGCCAGTGGATCAAGGGACCTCAGCTTACTGCGCCGACAGAAAATGTCAAGGCACTGGAATTTTCAAATGAAAATCAGTTATCACCTTTATCATTGGCTCCAACTCTTTTCAGCAATCAAAAACAGAATCACCAACCCTTGGATGTCATCTTCCCCCTGCTCCATGGACCAAATGGTGAGGATGGGACGGTACAAGGATTATTGGAATTGTTAAACCTGCCCTATGTCGGAAATGGTGTATTAGCTTCTGCTGCTGGTATGGATAAAGTGATGATGAAAAATGTATTTGCACAAGCGGGTCTCCCGCAAGTAAACTATGTTGCGTTCGTGCGAGCGGAATGGGAAAAGGCGAAAGAGTCGGTTTATACAAAAGCGGAAGAGAAACTGGGCTACCCTTGCTTCGTAAAGCCTGCCAACTTAGGATCAAGCGTGGGTATTAGCAAATGTACAAATCGAACAGAGCTGGAAGCAGCCTTTGTAGAAGCATTTCAATTTGACCGAAAAGTGATCATCGAAGAAGGTGTCACAGCCCGAGAAATCGAAGTAGGTATTCTTGGGAACGACGACCCAAAATGTTCGGTTGCGGGTGAAATTGTTCCTAAGAAGGATTTTTACGATTATAAAGCGAAATATGAAGATGGAGATACAGCTTTAATCATACCTGCCGATGTGACCGAAGAAGAATATCTACAAATTAAAGAAATGGCTATTCAAGCCTTTAAAGCGTTGGATTGCTCAGGTCTTGTCCGTGCGGACTTCTTCTTAACAAAGGACGGTAAGGCTTTAATTAATGAAGTGAATACAATGCCGGGCTTCACGCCATTTAGCATGTTCCCGCTGTTATGGAAGCATACAGGCGTTGAGTACCCACAGTTGATTGAAACATTGGTAAACCTTGCAAAAGAACGTCATGCCCAGAAACAAAACATTAAATATACCTTCTAGATTACATGACACGGCAAAGTGCCGTGTCTTTATTTAAAGTATTTAATTTTCGACTTTGAGAATTGTCTAGCGCAAGCAGCCTAGGGGCTCTCAGGTCTAAGCCAATCCATCTAGAAGGTAAAAATCAACCTTCTAGACGGCTCGTCTTATGCCTGTCGCTCCTGGGGAAAAAATGAACTGCTTTTTTCCTTGGGCAAGGCGCTTACGCTTTTCTAATAAAATATCCCACTGGAGGATTGACATGATAAAAAGAACCTTGAAGCAGATATCAGATATGATTTCTGTCAAGAATGAGATTACCTCATTTGCTGATACAGAAATCAGTGGTGTTTCAATCGATTCTAGAAAAATTGAAATGGGAAACTTGTTTGTACCTTTTAAAGGGGAAAACTCAGATGGTCATAAATTTGTAGAGGAATCCTTGAAAAAGGGAGCTGCTGCGGCACTTTGGCAAAGCGATGTCCCGAATCCACCCCTGCATTTACCGATTCTCATCGTTGAGGATTGCTTAGTGGCATTACAAGAATTAGCGAGAGAATATCGAAAACAATTAGATGTAAAAGTAGTAGGAATAACAGGGAGTAACGGGAAAACCACGACTAAAGATATGACGTATTCTTTGTTATCCACTGCCTATAAAGTTCAAAAAACAGAGGGGAATTATAATAACCATATTGGTTTGCCTTTAACGGTTTTAGGTTTGGATGAGGATACGGAAATCGCTGTTTTAGAAATGGGTATGAGCGGAAGAGGGGAAATTGAATTTCTTACAAAACTTGCTTCTCCGAATGCTGTTGTGATCACCAATATCGGTGAATCCCATCTTCTTGACCTGGGATCAAGAGAAGGAATCGCCGAAGCAAAGCTAGAAATTTTGCAAGGTCTAAAAGACGGTGGTTTGGCGGTGCTTCATGGAGATGAGCCTCTTCTGATGGAACGAATTAATAAATATAAAGGAAATGTTAACCTACAAACATTTGGAAGAACCAACCGCAATGACTTTTTTCCTACAGAAATTATTCAGTTAGAACAAGGAAATACGTTTAAAATCAATAAGTCCTCGGAAAGTTTCGAACTTCCTGTATTGGGTACACATAATATATTAAATGCCCTTGCTGCCATGATTATTGCTCATTACTTTGATGTGCCATTTAAAAAAATGAATGAAGGTTTAACCAGCGTTAAACTAACCAATATGAGAATGGAGTTAGTTGAAGGAAGTCATGGTGAAAAAATCATCAACGATGCCTATAATGCTAGTCCTACCTCCATGATGGCTGCAATAGAACTAGTATCTCATTTAAAGGGTTATGAAAAAATTATCCTCGTCCTCGGTGATATGCTTGAATTAGGGCCTCAAGAAGAACAATATCATCAGCAAATCGGTGAGGGTTTGAATCCTGATAAAATAGATTTGTTGTTTACCTATGGAAAATTGGCACAACATATGGCTGAAGGTGCAAGATCTACACTAGGGAAACACAGAGTTTTTTCCTTTACGGATAAAAATGAGTTGATTCAAGTGTTGGAGCAGCATGTAAACAACCATACGTTAATTCTTGTAAAGGCTTCAAGAGGAATGAAACTTGAGGAAATTGTAACCGCCTTACAACAAAAATAGGGCTATAAAAGTCCAAGATTTAGACCGTATGCTAAATGCTGTTAATGGAACACTAAAGAGAAATAATTCATTCATAGCAAAGTAGGTGGAGAGTCTTGATTGGCTGTTTATGTATTCATGGCTTTACAGGGGCACCATATGAAGTAGAGCCGCTTGCTGAGTATTTAACGAAGCATACGGACTGGATATTCAGTGTCCCGACTCTTCCTGGCCATGGCGAAAATCTTTCACTAAAAGATATCCATTATCAACAGTGGATAGAACATGCAGAGTCTGAATTAAAGAAATTAATTGAAACATGTGATCAAGTTTATGTAATCGGGTTTTCCATGGGTGGCATGATTGCAAGCCTCCTAGCTGCAAAATACCCTGTGGACAAGCTTGTACTACTTAGTGCAGCTGCTTATTATCTAAACCCAAAACAAATGGCAAGTGAAATTAAGTCAATGATTGTTGATTTATTTAAAGGTAACTTAGAAAACAATGAATTTTTTTACCGCTACAAAAGAAAAATAAAAGCAACTCCCATAAAAGCGACTTTCCAATTTCGCAGACTTGTTTCTTACATTAAACCACTTCTCCCTCAAGTAGAAGTGCCAACGTTAATTGCCCAAGGAGAATGTGACGGAATCGTCCCTCCTAAAAGTGCTGAATACTTATACCGGACTATTAGTGCAAAAACAAAAAGGCTTACGTATATAAAGGATTCTAGCCATCATATTTGTCACTGTGAGGAAAAAGAGGCCCTATTTTCCCAAGTGTATGACTTTTTGATGGAGCGGTAATGCTGATATGGGACTCGTTAATAAACCGCATTAATTGCAATCTACTTGTAATAATGTTATGATTATCAGCAACGTGTCTAAAGAACGAGTAAAATAGGGCATACTCCTTTGGAGGGATGTCTTTTTTTTGGTAAAATAAAGATGTTACCTAATACGGCATTTTGATGCGAATCATAAGTATTCAGCACATAGAATAAATTTTTATATAAATGAAGGAGAATGAAAACATTGACAAAGTTTGAAGATTTAGGCCTAAGTCAGGCTACTTTACAAGCTGTCCTCAAAATGGGTTTTGAGGAAGCAACACCAATCCAGGCAGAAACAATTCCGATGGGCCTTGCAAATAAGGATTTAATCGGGCAGGCTCAAACAGGAACTGGTAAAACAGCTGCATTTGGTATTCCTTTGGTTGAAAAAATTGATGTAAGCAAGGACGCGATTCAAGGAATCATTATCGCTCCTACACGTGAACTTGCCATTCAAGTTTCGGAAGAGCTTTATAAAATCGGTTCTGGTAAAAGAGTCCGCGTTTTATCCATTTACGGAGGACAGGACATCAGCCGCCAAATCCGTTCACTAAAGAAATTCCCACATATCATTGTAGGTACTCCTGGTCGTGTGTTAGATCATATAAATAGAAAAACAATGCGCTTAGACACAGTTAATACTGTAATCCTTGACGAAGCAGATGAAATGTTAAATATGGGATTCATTGAAGATATTGAGACGATTCTTGCTGCTACACCGTCAGAGCGCCAAACCTTACTTTTCTCAGCAACAATGCCAGCACCGATTCAAAGAATGGCAGAAAAGTTCATGAAAGACCCTCAAATTGTCCGTGTTAAAATGAAAGAAATGACAGTTCCGGCGATTGAGCAATTTTATCTGGAGGTTATGGAAAAGAATAAATTTGATGTCTTAACAAGACTTCTAGATATTCAATCACCAGAGTTAGCAATTATCTTTGGCCGGACGAAACGCCGTGTGGATGAATTATCTGAAGCTTTGACCTTAAGAGGTTATACAGCAGAAGGGATTCACGGAGATTTAACGCAGGCGAAACGTATGCAGGTCCTTCGGAAATTTAAAGAAGGAACAATTGATGTATTGGTGGCAACGGACGTGGCAGCAAGGGGTCTAGATATCTCTGGCGTAACCCATGTTTATAACTTTGATATTCCGCAGGATCCAGAAAGCTATGTACACCGTATTGGTCGTACAGGACGTGCGGGTAAATCTGGTATGGCACTAACATTCATCACACCGCGTGAAAAGTCTTACCTATCAGTATTGGAAAGAACAACAAAGCGCAAGATGGAAAGAATGACGGCTCCTACACTTGATGAAGCGTTAGAAGGTCAACAACGAGCAGTAGTTGATAAGATTGTACAAACAATTGAAGGAAATAATCTTCAGTATTATAAAAGAGCTGCCAACGAGTTGCTTGAAGAAAATGATGCTTCAACTGTCATTGCCGCTGTTTTGAAAATGTTAACAAAAGAACCAGATACAACTCCTGTGAAGTTAACGGAAGAATCACCACTTCACTCTAAGAGGGACAGAAAGCCGCAAGACCGTGACCGTAGAAGAAGAGACGACAATAGAAGCTATAATTCTTCACGCGGCGGCGAACGCGGTGATCGTAAAAAGGCACCTGCTAAGCCAAGAACAGGTGAAAAGCGCACATCTGGAAAATCAAAACCAAGAAGCTTTAACCGATAATAAACGACAGAGAGCATGGGCATAATGTCCAATGCTCTCTTTTTTTTATCCTTGAATTGGACAAGATGTGGCAAAGATTTGGTGTGAGGTGAATTCGGACGGGTGGCGGCAAAATGGAGCTGGTCTTGTCAGAATGAGAGGTGTATTCGAACGGGTGGCGGCAAAATTCCGTTGGTCCTGTCAGAATAAGTGGTGAATTCGGATAGGTGGCGGCAAAATTCCGTTGGTCCTGTCAGAATGAGAGGTGTATTCGGATAGGTGGCGGCAAAATAGAGCTGGTCGTGCCTGAATGAGACGTGCATTCAGAGAAGGAAGACGAGCGTCTATTGTATTTTAGCCACTCCATTGAATAGAGCGGAAATCAAAAGACAAGTTTAACTGAGTGTTTATTATACAAGTATGTATTGGAAACATTAATGGTAATAGCTTGTTAGGAGTGATCAAGGATGATCGTTAAACTTGGATATGTTGCAATGAGCGTTGAGCTTCAGAATGCCTCACCCTCACAAACGATGACGTTCGCACAATTTAGCAAGATAAAAGACCGCGATGCTGCTATTCGTAAGCTAGAGCGAATTGCTGAGTCGAATATAGATAATTGCCTTCGGTTATTAAAACACAATGCCGGAAATCAAATTCATTTCTTTCGACTAAGCTCCCGCCTTATTCCACTGGCTAATCACGAGGAGCTCTTGGATTGGGATTATATAAAACCGCTGAAGGAGTCATTAAAAAAGATTGGAGACTATCTTAAAGTGCACCCAATGCGAATTGATTTTCACCCTGATCACTTTGTTGTGCTTAATACACCTAACAAAGAGATACTCTCCAACGCACTAAAGACACTTGTTATGCATAAGAAGTTGCTTATAGGCATGGAGATTGATACAGAACATCGCTGTGTTCTTCATGTAGGCGGCGGCTATGAGGATAAGGAAATGGCACTTGAACAGTTTATTCGCAATTGGGGATATATCCAGCCAGCCATTCAAAAAATGATTATGCTTGAAAACGACGATACAACATTCACAGTGAAAGAGACGCTGTATCTTTGTGAAAAGCTAGGTATACCCATGATATTTGATTATCATCATCATTTGGCAAATCATGAAGAAGCGGAGTGGCAGCAGGACTGGGAACGAATTATCACTACCTGGAAGGCATCTCCGCTTCCGGTTAAAATGCACATATCCAGTCCACGTTCAGAAAAGGAATTTAGGGCACATGCTGATTTTGTTGATCCAGAAATGTTTTTACAATTCCTGCATGCGATAAAAGGAACTGTACCAGAGATACATTGTATGATAGAAGCCAAACAAAAGGATGCAGCGCTCTTTCAACTGATGGATGACCTTCGAAACCGGAACGGAATTAAAGTAATCGACCAGTCAAGCTTTGCCGTTGAATAACAATGGATGTTTCCTTATCAATTCCCGTGTATACTTAAGATAAAGCATGGTGAAGTGGAGGGGAAGTATGATACTAGAGCCGCAAAAAAGAATATCTATAAAGGCATTAACGGTATGGAGAATCTCAGGTGTGTTAAAAATTGTTATCAGCTGGATTTTAGCTGGTATTGCTATCTATTTATTACATATCTTTAATGGTCCATTTTGGATATCGCTTTTATTAATAGCGATTGAACTTATTTCTACGTATTTTATTATTTTTTTATTACCAACACTTAGATGGCAGCGTTGGCGATATGATGTTAGGGAAGAGGAAGTTGAACTTCAGGAAGGAATTTTTATTGTTAAGCGTACCTTGATTCCGATGGTTAGAGTGCAGCATGTAGATACCGTTCAAGGCCCTATTCTGCGAAAATTTCAATTAGCCTCTGTCATTATTAATACGGCAGCAACAGCTCATGAAATTCCTGCATTAGAAAGTAGTGAAGCGGAAGAATTAAGGCGCTTTATTTCTAATCTAGCAAGGGTGGCGGATGAAGATGTCTGAACCGAAAAGGCTTCATCCAATTGTAATTTTGTTAACGATCGGTAAACGAATCAAGGATTTTATTTTTACATTTATCGCATTGTTTTTCATTTTGAATAAAGGTGATGGTGGAAAGCTGCTGCTTATTGGGGCTTCCGCTATTGTGATTATAGGAATTATTCTGTTCAGTATCCTTTCATGGCTGCGCTATACCTATAGGTTAGAGCAGAATGAACTTCGGATAGAATACGGCGTTTTTGTCCGCAAGAAAAGGTATATTCCATTGGAACGAATCCAAAGTCTGGATATTTCTCAAGGACTCCTGCAGCGCTTATGTGGAATGGTTAAGGTTCAGATTGAAACAGCAGGCGGAAGTGGGACCGATGAAGCAGAGGCAGTTCTTTCAGCCATCTCCAAAGAAGAAGCGCGCTATATACAAGAATATGTTGCTTCGGCTAAAAATCCTTCTGTCCAAAATGATAAGTCTGTTCACGAAGATCCTAGTCATTTCGTATATAAAATTACACCGTCACAGTTAATTTTACTTTCACTTACTTCAGGAGGAGTAGGAGTTGTCATATCAGCTGTATTGGCATTTTTGTCTCAGTTAGATGACTTTATTCCCTATAAGAAAATATTTCGAGGAATTGAACAATGGGCTGTTAGTAATTTAATTTTGATTGCCATTCTCATTTTTGCAGGACTTATAATTGCTTGGATCCTTGCTCTTTTTGGAACAATGTTGAAATACGCCGACTTCCATGTCACGAAAACAGAACATGATTTGGTTATTTCTCAAGGTCTAGTAGAAAAAAGGCAAATTACCATTCCGTTAACCAGAATTCAAGCAATAAGGATTAATGAGAATATCGTCCGGCAATGGCTGGGTTACGGGTCTGTTATGGTTGAAAGTGCGGGAGGTTCAGCTAGTAATAAGGAAGGTTCAAAGGTATTGCTTCTTCCTCTTGTTAAGCTGCAGGACATTGAGCAAATTTTGGGACCGGTTCTTACCGATTATCAATTTACATTAAGTTTTACTCCCGTTCCTAAAAGGGCCATGAACCGTTATATTCTTCGAGGTTGGATCATAATAGTTCCAATCGTTGTAGTTTCGATTGTTTTTCTAAAGGTTTGGGGTCTTGTTTCGTTCATTATTCTTGCCCTAGTAACATTTTGGGGAGTATTAAAATATAAGGACGCCGGCTGGAGTTTGGAAGAGCAGCAATTGAGTCTTCGTTACCGTTCTATGGTACGAACCACTGTGTTTATTAAGAAAAACAAAATTCAAAGTCTAGAAATGAAAGAAAGTTATTTTCAAAGAAGGAAAGACCTTGCAACACTAGAGGCTTTTGTCAAAGTTGGTTTCGGGGGTGCAGGAGGTTGTGTAATGGATATGGACCGAATGGATGTAAAAAAGGTCTACTCTTGGTTTTCGAGGGATTCCGAAAAAAGGGATTGAACCAAATAATGGATCAATCCCTTTTTTTATTATAAAAAATAGCGCCTAGTAAAAATCCACCTACTAAGCCGAATATATGGGCGGTAATATTAATATTGGGCTGCAAAAAGGTCATGATCAAGCTAAGGACACAAATAGTAAGGATGATTTGCGAGTTTTGCTGTGAGAGCATATGCTTACGGAAGAGAATAATGCTAATATAATAACCGAATAATCCAAAGATCGCTCCACTTGAACCAACGTGTACATAGGTTAATGGTTCGAGCAGCAGTGTTGCCACATTTGCTAGGACACCGGAAACAAGATAAACTAACACGAATTTACCTTTACCGAGCAGCCTTTCAAGCGCTGGACCAAAAAGGATTAGTGAGAAGCTGTTAAATAAAGCATGAGTAAAACCGCCGTGCATAAAGATGGGCGTTATCAGTCTCCAATACTCCCCTTGTGTAATATAGAGGTTTACTCCCGAAAAAGTGGCTTTAAACCAAAAGTTTGGGAAAATAGGTAAAGCAGTAAAAAGATATAATAGGAAATGGATGGAAATAATAGTAGAAATAACTGGATAAAAACGAATAAATTCGCGAAAACTCTCTGTTCTCGTAAACATAATAACCTCCTGAATATACTTACTTATATAATAGACGGAATTTTGGTCCTGTTGTACTATTATGCATTGTTTAATTTAATTAGAAGGGATACCTGCGCATGATTAAAGGGATTGGGATTGATATTATTGAACTTTCAAGGATTGAAGAGATTGTCATTAGACAAAGAAAATTAATTGATCGAATACTGACTGATAATGAAAAACAAACATTTGAACGGCTTCCGGATCGAAGAAAGATTGAATTTTTAGCTGGAAGGTTTGCTGCGAAAGAAGCCTATTCAAAGGCCGCTGGGACGGGGATTGGTAAGGAACTATCGTTTTTAGATATTGAAATTGAAACAGATTCATTAGGCAAGCCCTATATAGTAAAACCTGAAACGAATGGATTTCTTTCCATTTCACATAGCAGAGATTATGCTGTTGCACAGGTAGTTATCGAGGAAAAGTAGAAAAAATCATTACAACGGACTGTCTAGTTCCAGCGCCTAGCCCCACGAGGCGCTTTTACTTTTCTTTCAAACCTTTATCATATTCCAAAAGGTTGTCTCATATATTCATAGGGAAATGGGAGAGACAAGTCTTCTTTAAATTCATATGAAAATGAGACAAGAAGGGGTTGAAGGAATTGAAGAAAAGGTTGTTGCTTGTGATTACGGGGTTACTGGTCGTTTTTTTACTAGCAGCCTGTGGCTCTAAGTCAAAAGACGATGTGGTGAAAGAGTTAAATGGAAAACTAAATGATTTATCAGGTTATAAAGTAGACGCCAAGATGACGTTGAAAATGGGTAACGATTCACAAGTGTATAACGTCGAGATTTGGCATAAGGATCCTACATTCTACCGTGTAAATTTAAAAAATGCTGAAAAAGACCAAAGCCAAATGATTTTACGCAATAATGAAGGGGTATTTGTGTTAACGCCTGCTCTTAAGAAGAGTTTCAAGTTCCAAAGTGATTGGCCGCAAAACAGCAGCCAGGCCTATTTATACGAATCATTAATTAAAGACATTGTTGAAGACAAAGAAGCGAAGTTTTCTTCTACAAAAGAACATTATGTTTTTGAAACAAAAACCCGCTATCAAAACAATAGTATGCTGCCAACACAAGAAATTAAACTTAACAAAGAGGATTTATCACCTGCCGTTGTAAAAGTGATGGATCCAGATCGAAATGCTCTTGTGACAGTGGAGTTTTCTAAGGTTAAATTTGACGCAAGCTTCGACGACAGCGATTTTGATATGAAAAAGAATATGACTCGTGCTGATCTTAACCTGCCTGTGATGGCAGATAGTAAGGACACGGCATTTACGGTTAAATATCCTACTGCCGATTTAGGTGCAAAATTAATGGATGAAAAAGAAGTGAAGCTTGAAAATGGTAAGCGCGTTGTCTTAACTTATGAAGGTGAAAAGTCATTTACACTTGTACAAGAAAAGGTAACAGTGAAAGAAGCTTCTACATCACCGACATATGTGGATGGAGATTTAGTTGATTTAGGTGTTACAATCGGTGCTGTTTCTGAAGGTTCGATTACTTGGACCATGGATGGTGTTGACTACATGATTGCCTCAAACGACTTAACGGAAAAAGAACTCATTGAGATTGCGAGAACTGTCCAAGGCGATGTTGAAAAATAAGATTTAAGGTTGCAGGCTCTGTATAGGGCCTGTTTTTTGTTTGACAATTAAAATAAGTAGTTTGATAATCAATAAGGTAAATTAAAATATGATAAAAGTGACTTTGGTTAATTAGGAAGTGGAATAATGACAGAGCAGGGCTTTTTCTATAGAGATACATGGGCAGAAGTCGATTTAGATTGTATTCTTGCAAATGTTGCCTCCGTTAAAAAACTCTTACCGCCCAAAGTGGATATCATAGCTGTAGTGAAAGCAAATGCTTACGGACATGGAGATGTTCAAGTGGCTGAGAGTGCACTGAATGCGGGTGCAACCTATTTAGCAGTAGCATTTATGGATGAAGCGATTGCCTTAAGGAATAAGGGGATAGAGGCGCCCATTCTAGTCTTGGGTGCTACACGTCCAGAGGATGTTGAGTTGGCAGTTACATTTAACATCACCGTTACAGTGTTCCAAATGGAATGGGTGAAAGCGGCCGAGCCCTATCTTCCACATGGTAAGGTACTTTCCGTTCACATTAAGTTAGATACTGGGATGGGAAGGATTGGAATTCGAACCAAGGAAGAGTTAGCAGCGGTTGTGCAAATGATATCTAATGATGACCGAATGGAACTTGAGGGGATATTTACACACTTTGCAACAGCGGATGAAGTAGATCTAACTTATTTCGAAAAACAAATGCAGTTATTTCATGATCTATTATCTGTTTTAACGGAACGTCCAAAGTACGTGCACTGCAGTAATAGTGCAGCAGCATTACGCTTCTCGAAGGCCAATTTTAACGCGGTTCGTCTTGGGATTGCTATGTATGGATTAATACCCTCTCCTGAGATTGAACATGAGCTGCCTTTCCCGCTTAAGGAAGCTTTTTCGCTCCGTTCTAGGCTTGTTCATGTGAAAAAACTTGATAAGGGTGAGAAGATCAGTTACGGTGCTACTTATGAGACGGAGGGAGAAGAGTGGATAGGTACGATTCCAATCGGTTATGCAGACGGATGGATTCGTCGTCTCCAAGGTCAGGAAGTATTGGTTGAAGGTAAAAGGGTTCCAATAGTTGGCAGGATTTGTATGGATCAATGTATGGTAAAATTACCACATGCTGTTCCAGTTGGGACGACAGTTACCTTAATTGGTAAACAGAATAATGAATTCATTTCTGTTAATGAAATTGCTCAAAGGCTAGAAACAATTAATTACGAAGTACCATGTATCATCTCAACTAGAGTACCCCGTCTATATAAACAGGGCGGGAAAATTGTCGTATTAAAAAATTATCTTCTTCACGAATAAGTGGGCTAATCATGAAAATGTAACATATTTATGATAATGCGGAATTTTAGTGCATAAAAGGTAGTTTGTTTGGCCTATAATACAGTAGTATTATAATTAGTCTATGCATTTTGGGCATTAAGTGGTATTATTAAATATGGTAGATAGAAAAATTGGTGTGTAGTGATGGTGGAGGTGTATGTTTGTGTCTGAATCCGGCGCAACTACGGAAATCTTAGTGAAATTACCGCAACATCTTTTAACCGAGTTAGATGGTTTTGTGAAATTAGAAAACGTTAACCGGAGTGAGTTTATTTATCAAGCAACTAAAATGTATTTACGCGAACGAAAAAAGAGACAAATTCGTGAGTCCATGAGACGTGGATACATGGAAATGGCAATGATCAATTTAACGATTGCATCGGAAGCATTTCAAGCAGAATTTGAGGCAGAACACACAGTTGAACGTCTTGTAAGCGGAGGGTAATCCCTTGATTGTCAAGCGTGGTGACGTTTATTTCGCGGACCTATCCCCAGTTGTTGGTTCTGAGCAAGGCGGCGTCCGTCCTGTACTTGTCATTCAAAACGACATCGGGAATCGGTTTAGTCCCACAGTTATTGTTGCAGCGATTACAGCTCAAATTCAAAAAGCGAAGCTTCCCACTCATGTAGAAATTGATGCGAAGCGCTACGGTTTTGAACGAGATTCAGTCATACTTTTAGAACAGATTCGTACAATTGATAAACAGCGGTTAACCGATAAAATAACCCATCTCGATGACGAAATGATGGAAAAAGTGGATGAAGCCTTGCGAGTAAGTATAGGTCTCATCGAATTTTAGCATGTATGCACGCTCTTCTAAGAAAGAGCGTTTTTTTATACGTATGCTTTGCCCTCATATTTGTTTCTGCTTTTAGCAAGCTAATTAGCTTGCTTTTTTTATTAGGCTCTTTTCTTAAACTTTACATTTTGAAGATTAAAAGCACTCGAATGAGCAATAATTTATTGCAAAATAGCATTCAATTGTAAGAAAAGAGCCTGTAAGCTTAATTTCAAGCACGAAAATAGTTTGTTTCGCGTTAAAATCGGCTTTAGGATTTTTAACAACAATGTTTACGAAAAAGCCTTTATTTATGTGAATCGAGTAAGGTAATTTGATACAATATGGTAATAGGAATGGAGGTTTGTGTTGTGAACGATACAGTTGTGAAAGATGAACAGCTTCTTGGAAAGGTAGCTGCCGAATTAGCGATCTCTCGAAAGCAAGTAAAAAGTGTTATTTCTTTATTGAATGAGGGAAATACCGTGCCATTTATCGCCCGCTACCGTAAAGAAATGACAGGGGCACTCGATGAAGTTCAAATACGAGATATCCAGGAACGCTGGCAATACATACAAAACCTTGAGCAAAGGAAAGAAGAAGTACTTCGGACTATTGCTGAGCAAGGTAAACTAACCGACGAACTTACACATAAAATAACAAAAGCAGAAAAGCTGCAAGAGGTTGAAGATTTATATCGGCCTTATAAACAAAAGCGTCGTACTAAGGCAACGGTTGCAAAGGAAAAGGGTTTAGAGCCATTAGCAGAATGGATATTAACTTTTCCGATGACTCCAATCGAGGATAAAGCTAAGAAATTTTTATCCGATGAAAAGGAAGTTCTTACTGTTGAAGAAGCGATTGCTGGTGCAAAAGATATCATTGCTGAAATGATCTCCGACGATGCTGAAAGTCGAAAGTGGATTCGCAATGAAACGTTTAAGTCTGGGAAAGTTGAATCAACCGTAAAAGACGCAGAAAAGGACGAGAAAAAAGTTTATGAAATGTACTATGAATATGAGGAGCCTGTAAACAAAATTGTTCCGCATCGAATCCTTGCGTTAAATCGCGGTGAAAAGGAAGATATCTTAAGGGTATCTATAAAAATGAATAATGACATTATCCTAGCCTTCCTATCAAGAAAATGGGTTCGCGCTCAGCATTCACCAGCGGCAGCATTTGTTATAGAAGCAATTGAAGATAGCTATAAGCGTCTGATTCAGCCTTCGATTGAAAGGGAAATTCGAAGTGAGCTAAATGATAAAGGCGAAGAGCAAGCCATTCATATATTCTCTGAAAATCTTCGTAACCTGCTTTTGCAGCCACCATTAAAAGGGAAAGTGGTTATTGGTGTAGACCCTGCGTATCGGACTGGCTGTAAGCTTGCTGTTGTGGATGAAACCGGTAAGGTGCTGAAAATTGATGTGATTTATCCGCATCCACCAGTATCAAAGACCAAGGAAGCAAAGGAGAAGTTCATTCGAATTCTTCGTGATTATAAAGTAGAGATGGCGGCCATTGGAAATGGAACAGCCTCCAGGGAAACGGAACAGTTCGTCGCAGATATCCTTAAGGAAATGGAAGAAGAAATCTATTACTTAATTGTTAATGAAGCCGGTGCTAGTGTGTACTCTGCTTCTGATATAGCGAGAGAAGAGTTCCCTGATTTTCAAGTAGAAGAAAGAAGTGCAGTCTCCATTGCACGTAGACTACAGGATCCGCTTGCTGAGTTAGTAAAGATTGACCCTAAATCAGTAGGAGTGGGTCAATACCAGCATGATGTTACGCAAAAGCGTCTATCAGAATCATTGCATTTTGTGGTGGAAACAGCTGTAAACCGTGTAGGTGTTAATGTAAATACAGCCTCAGCCTCCTTGCTCCAATATGTAGCCGGGTTAACCAAAACGGCTGCACACAATATTGTGAAGAAAAGGGAAGAGGAAGGGAAGTTTACGAGCAGGGTGCAATTAAAGAAAGTCCCGCGCCTTGGGGCAAAAACCTATGAACAAGCAATCGGCTTTTTGCGGGTTTTAGATGGGAAGCAGCCGTTAGACCGGACTGGAATTCACCCGGAGAATTATGATGAAGTGAAAAAGTTATTGGTGAATCTGGGCTTTTCAACGGATGATTTAGGCAGTACAGAATTAAAAGACGCTCTTAGTACTCTTGATTTAAAAACCGTTTCTGCTGAATTGTCTATTGGAGAGCTAACGTTAAAAGATATCATCGACGCACTTATAAGGCCAGAGCGCGATCCTCGTGACGACTTACCACGTCCATTATTGAAAAAGGATGTCCTTAAATTAGAAGATTTAAGTGCTGGAATGGAGCTTCAAGGTACGGTTCGAAATGTAGTAGACTTTGGTGCTTTTGTCGATATCGGCGTTAAGCAGGATGGTTTAGTTCATATATCTAAGTTAAGTAATCGTTTTGTAAAACATCCACTGGATATTGTATCTGTTGGTGATGTCGTAACCGTTTGGGTTGACTCAGTAGATATGAAAAAGGGCAGAGTTGCATTAACCATGCTTCCTCCGTCTAAATAAAGGAATACTAATAGAAGGTGGCCGTCTTTATAGATGGTCATCTTTTTTAGTAGTTTAAATTGGACTTGGAGCGTTTATGATGATCAGAAAAAGAAAATATCCGAAGATGTGGTAACCATGGAGCGTTCATGATGACCAAGATTAGAGAGAAATTAGCAAAGTGGTAACCATAGAGCGTTCATGATGACCAAATCAGAGAGAAATCGAAAAAGTGGTAACCAATAGAGGCTATTGGCTACCGGTACAGATACTGGTCCCTTATGAAATGTGTTTTTTTCTGTAAAAAAACCAGCATTGATTTAACAGTTTAATTTGGTATCGGTCCTTCTCGTAGAAAGCTCTTTTCATTTGGTTTTGAAACCAAGTCGGCATAGTTAACCCTCCCGAAAAGTAGATCATTAAAGGTATATACAATATATGCTATAATAGGTTGTCACGTTCGCTTTAAAAAGGAGGGAGTCTAAATGGAGGATAAAGAACTACAAAAACTGGTCGAAAAAGTCTCGCTTGAATCTTTTGGAAAGCCTTTTAGGCATAAAGCTACCTTTAATAGCAGGCTTCGTTCAACTGGAGGAAGATACCTGCTTGGTACTCACAATATCGATATCAATAAAAAATACCTAGACCAACTAGGCTTAAACGAACTGATCGGGATTATTAAACACGAACTCTGCCATTACCATCTTCACATAGAAGGAAAAGGATATCAGCACCGTGATTCTGATTTTAAAATGTTATTAAAAAAAGTAGGAGCACCAAGATTTTGCAGTCCGCTGCTAGATAAACCTAAGAAACGCACCTCCAATAAAATCCTCCTTTATCAATGTGCAAAATGCCATCAACAATATAAAAGAAAGCGAAGCATTAATACAAGTCGGTATGTATGTGGGAAGTGTCGAGGTAAGCTTATAAAGGTAAAAGAGTTACAAGTTGAATAAGGAAATATTTTGCAAGTTATTTTATCGTAAAATCGTATTGACTTTATAATACAACGTCATTATAATGTAAAGAGTCGACAAGGTGATTGTCCTTGTTTGGCAACTAATTAAATGTTATTCCGCAGTAGCTCAGTGGTAGAGCTATCGGCTGTTAACCGATCGGTCGTAGGTTCGAGTCCTACCTGCGGAGCCATTTTTATGGGGAAGTACTCAAGAGGCTGAAGAGGCGCCCCTGCTAAGGGTGTAGGTCGGGTAACCGGCGCGAGGGTTCAAATCCCTCCTTCTCCGCCATAAAAAAATTAAGGCCCCTTGGTCAAGCGGTTAAGACACCGCCCTTTCACGGCGGTAACACGGGTTCGAATCCCGTAGGGGTCATCAGGGACGGGAGATGATTATTGCTCATTTCCTGTTTCTTATCTAAAACTTTAATTTGGTCCGGTAGTTCAGTTGGTTAGAATGCCTGCCTGTCACGCAGGAGGTCGCGGGTTCGAGTCCCGTCCGGACCGCCATTAATTTAATGGATTAATAATATTGGGCTATAGCCAAGCGGTAAGGCATCGCACTTTGACTGCGACATGCGTTGGTTCAAATCCAGCTAGCCCAGCCAAGAGCCATTAGCTCAGTTGGTAGAGCATCTGACTTTTAATCAGAGGGTCGAAGGTTCGAGTCCTTCATGGCTCACCAAGTTATTTTCATTAGAAAATAACCAGATTTTTTGCGACAGCAAAATAATCTTCTTTTTGCGCTAGCAAAACAAATTTCAATAATGCGGGTGTGGCGGAATTGGCAGACGCACCAGACTTAGGATCTGGCGCCGCAAGGCGTGGGGGTTCGACTCCCTTCACCCGCACCAACCAATTATTAACTCTTGAAAAACAGTTGATAGTCTGGTATGATTGTAAATGTCGCTGTAACATATGCGGTCGTGGCGGAATGGCAGACGCGCTAGGTTGAGGGCCTAGTGGGGGCAACCCCGTGGAGGTTCAAGTCCTCTCGGCCGCACCAAAAAAGATGTTGACAAATCAAATTCAGCTTGTTATAATATAAAAGTTGACTTTAAAAAATGCGCCCGTAGCTCAATTGGATAGAGTGTCTGACTACGGATCAGAAGGTTATGGGTTCGACTCCTTTCGGGCGCGCCATATTTACGGGAAGTAGCTCAGCTTGGTAGAGCACTTGGTTTGGGACCAAGGGGTCGCAGGTTCGAATCCTGTCTTCCCGACCATTCGGAATTTTATATGCGGGTGTAGTTTAGTGGTAAAACCTCAGCCTTCCAAGCTGATGTTGTGAGTTCGATTCTCATCACCCGCTCCAATTTTACTATTAATTGTTCTTTGAAAACTAAACAAACAAGAACGTCAACAAACAATTTTTTAGCTTTTTATAAAAGCTAAGCCAACGTAACAAATGAGCTATATCAACTTTCTTGGAGAGTTTGATCCTGGCTCAGGACGAACGCTGGCGGCGTGCCTAATACATGCAAGTCGAGCGAATCTTAAGGTGCTTGCACCTTTTGATTAGCGGCGGACGGGTGAGTAACACGTGGGCAACCTGCCTGTAAGACTGGGATAACTTCGGGAAACCGGAGCTAATACCGGATAATCCTTTTCCTCACATGAGGAAAAGCTGAAAGTCGGTTTCGGCTGACACTTACAGATGGGCCCGCGGCGCATTAGCTAGTTGGTGAGGTAATGGCTCACCAAGGCGACGATGCGTAGCCGACCTGAGAGGGTGATCGGCCACACTGGG
>JAPSKD010000349.1 GCA_031177865.1 Bacillus sp. (in: firmicutes)
AATCATGCAATTGAATCAGCTAATTTCAATAAAGGGCTAGTCGCAGTACTGTATCTTGATTTAGATGGGTTTAAGCAAATAAATGATACCTTTGGTCATGACTTAGGAGACTTTTTGTTAAAAGAAGTCGCCAGCAGGCTTACAGCTTGTATGGGAAGTAAGGATTCTGTAGCCAGGCTTGCGGGTGATGAATTCACTATTTTACTTCCGGAAACGACAATCGACAATGCAAAACATGTTGCCGAACGGATCATTGACACTCTATCTAATAAAGTATCGGTACAGGATGTTGTTATCTCAATAACTCCTAGTATCGGAATTGCTTTTTGCGATGATTTCAATATGGATGTCAGGAATTTGCTGAAATATGCTGATGGAGCTATGTATCAAGCAAAACAGAACGGAAAGAATAATTATCAAGTTTCACAGAACAGATAAATCTAAGATATGACGTTATTATTAGCGTTGATCCTGAAAGGATTAACGCTTTGTTAGTTTAATAACCAAAACTTGGTGTTGCACTCACTTTCTTTTTTTGTTAGTATCGTATCATAGCTAACGATTCAGAAATTTAGGAGGGATATTATTCATTCGTTTAATGAGGATGGAGAGTTGCTCCCTGAAGAAGTAGATACAATTAATCGATTAACTAAAATTCCAATTAGTTCCCTAAATCTAGATGCGATTTCAGTCGTCACCAATATTTATCGCGTCGCACAAGGATTAAGAAATAAGATGGAACAAGAAGTCTTATCGCAATACGGCTTATCATGGACAGCGTTTTCAATGCTTTACGATTTGTGGATCTGGGAATCAATTGAAACAAAAAAATTAGCTGAGTCAGCTGGGGTCTCAAAAGCCACAATTAGTAATATAACCAAAACTCTTGAAAAGAAAGAGTTATGTTTTAGGAAGACGGATAACAGGGATAGAAGAATTACTTACGTTTCTCTAACTAATAAGGGAAAACATGTAATGGAGGACCTTTATCCAAAGTTCCATAGTGGCGAGGTCCAGATAGTTTTAGGTTTATCCGCCGATGAACAGAAAAACTTATCCAGAGCCCTAAGAAAAGTAATAATAGATAATAACTTTTGAAAACAACTAAATATTAAAAAGCGTTGATGGGAAATCCAGTAGTTGCTATCTCCCTGTACCCAGAGAGTCGATGGTTGGTGCAAATCGATACACAGATAACAGTGAATTACATTCCTGGAGCTTTCTTTGCCAGATTGTTTTAAGCAAAGAACGGTGAGCCGTTATTCATTGAGTGGAAGGATTAATTCCTTCAACAAGGGTGGTACCGCGTGCAAAACAACCACGTCCCTTTTTTGGGGGCGTGGTTGTTTATTTTTAATTAATATTTGGGAGGAATAACAAATGAACCAGGTTATGAATCAACTAAATACTGAACAGTTGAATGAAGTAAAAAGACAAATGAGCATATACACACAAGGGGTACAGGACATTATTCCTCTTGAAGATTTAGAAGCAAAAGTTGCCAAGTCAGTTCTGCAAAACAAACCATTAAAAATAAAACTTGGTTTAGATCCTTCAGCTCCTGATGTTCATCTTGGCCATACAGTGGTTCTTAACAAAATGAGGCAGTTTCAAGAGAACGGACATATCATCCAACTAATTATTGGGGACTTTACAGGAAAAATTGGAGATCCGACAGGCAAATCGGTTGCTAGAAAACAATTGACAGATCATGAAGTGAAATACAATGCCAAAACATACTTCGAGCAATTTGCAAAGGTTATTAATATGGAGAAAGTCGAATTGCATTACAACTCTAAATGGTTGTCTGAGCTAAAGTTTGAGGATGTAATTCAATTGGCTGGCAAGATCACCGTGGCAAGAATATTAGAAAGGGATGATTTTGAAGAACGCATCGCATTAGGGAAACCAATTTCTCTCCACGAATTTTTCTACCCTTTGATGCAGGGATTTGATTCTGTTGTACTGGAATCTGATATTGAGCTTGGTGGAACTGACCAGCATTTTAATATCCTGATGGGAAGACACTTCCAAGAAAAGTTTGGAAAGGAAAAGCAAGTTGCATTGCTGATGCCATTACTGGAAGGACTTGATGGTGTCGAGAAGATGTCTAAATCAAAGAAAAACTACATTGGTATTGATGAGAGCCCGCAGGAAATGTACGGGAAAGCAATGTCAATTCCTGATAAGTTAATGACAAAATACTTTGAGTTAATAACAGATTTTACACCTGAACAAATTCAGACCACTCAGAAACAGTTAGGAACAGGGAAACTTCACCCCAAGGATGCTAAAATGCTGCTTGGTAAGACAATTGTTAGAATGTACCACGGCATTGATGCTGCAGAGCAGGCAGAACATAATTTTATTTCTGTCTTCCAGAAAGGCTCAATGCCAGATGATATTCCTGTAATAGAGTGGAAAGGAAATAAGGAGACATCAATTGTTGAGCTGCTGGTTGGTTTGGAAATGTTATCATCTAAGAGCGAAGCAAGAAGGATGATTGATAACAGAGGCGTAAAAGTAAACGGGAAACAAGTGGACAATCCACAAGTAACCCTTAATGTCACTGACGGTTTAATTGTATAGGTAGGAAAACGTAAATTTATTAAAGTGAAAATATAAGATAGATTTTTACAGATCAAGAGGCTGTTAAAGTGACTAACAGCCTCTTACTAATATTAATAAAATTTTTGAAGTGTTGTACTTAAACTAACTTGTGTTTAGTTCAATAAGAACGGGTATTTTTATAACAAAGAAAACTCGCCATTTTAGGGCAAGTTTTAATTTTTTATATGACATATGCATTGTCAAAAGGCTGTCATTTCGGTGCAGTTTTTTGAAAAGCACCTCAATACGGAACCTTTACTCGAAGGATGGGAGTTAATTAAAATGAATTACGACGAAAAAGAAACCCCGCTTTAAAAATTGAAGTTAATCAAAAAGATAATTCTGCCAGGTCCACCTCTAAACCAGCATCCTTAAAAAGTCCTGCAAACCCCAGAACAACATTTCTTTCTCACCAACCTTTACCTATGCTATCATTAACCAATAGTCTAATCTGGGAGGATTCATCTTTGAAAAATGACTTACTTGAAAAAGCAGCAGAATTTATAAAAATGTTTAATAGTGAACATAATAAAAGTCCTGCTGAACTAAACAACAGACTAAGGGAAATCGAATATTCAATTGCAGAGCACGGAGTTTATGAACATACTTATGAAGAATTGGAATTTGGTGCAAAAGTTGCCTGGCGAAATAGCAATCGCTGTATAGGGAGACTGTTCTGGGATCAGCTGAAGGTTTTGGACAAGCGGAATGCGAAACAAGCGGATGAAGTATTTTCTGCTCTGTTTGAACATATACAATTTGCCACTAACAATGGCAGGCTCCGTCCGGCCATCACCATCTTCTCTCCTGACAATTACGAACAGAAAATCAGAATTTGGAATCATCAGCTGATCCGGTATGCTGGCTATGAGACTGTGGATGGCATTATCGGCGATCCCCAATCCATCCCTTTTACTAAACAATGCATGAAATTGGGCTGGGAGCCTAAGTACGGCAAATTTGATGTTCTGCCATTAGTTGTTCAAATTAACAATCAGCAGCCCCTATTAAGGGAAATACCTGAAGAGTTGATTCTCGAAGTAGCGATTGTGCATCCAGAATATAATTGGTTCAGTGACCTTGGCTTGAAGTGGTACGCAGTCCCGATGATATCGGATATGAAATTGGAAATTGGGGGCATTTTCTACAAAGCAGCCCCTTTCAATGGCTGGTATATGGGTACTGAAATCGGTGCACGGAACCTGGCAGACGATTTTCGTTATGATGTGCTCCCGCAGATTGCCTCATTAATGGGGCTGGATACCAGGTCGCATTCTTCGCTTTGGAAGGATCGGGCACTGGTGGAATTGAATGCAGCTGTATTGCATTCATTTAAAAAAGAAGGTGTCAGCATAGTAGACCATCATACTGCAGCACAGCAATTCAAAAAATTTGAAGAAAACGAAAAGGACCAGGGAAGGGATTTGACCGGTGACTGGACCTGGCTGATCCCGCCCGTATCCCCTGCAGCTACACACATTTTTCATAAACAGTTTATTAATGAAGTAAAAACGCCTAACTACTGCTATCAAGATACTCCTTATCAAGAATGAAAGCCGGCATCCGATCATGCTGGCTTTCTGCATTGGTTAATTAATCCCTTCATCACTGGTTTTCCGGTCTGTCTTCTCTGGAGGAATCTTGGAAAGCTGGTCCATAGGCTCCATCATAGATTCAAGAAGACTTCCCTCAACTTGATTCTGCACATCCATACTTTCCGGCTGAATCCGCTCGCGGTTGTCCATCACTTCACCTCATTTTAATATTATTTTCATAGAATTTACTTCCTGCTTCATGTTTATTCCAAAAACCGAGATGTCATAGGTTAAATTCCCTGTCAATGGAAATAATGGAGGCTAAAAGATCTTTTGGAGAAAACGTATGACAAATATATTATTGATTGCAACTCTAGCTATGATTTTTATATTATTTATCTTTTTTATTTTAATGCTGATCGGCTGGCGCTGGATCATGAAGCGGCTTGTTAAGCAGGCAGGGAAAATAATTATGACAGACAGCTACCAGGAAAATCTCATAGAGCTGATCCCTGGTTTCAAGCATATGGGCATTCAAAATGCACTGGAAAATAACCTGCGTGCAGAAACGGGTGATGTCCTGCACCGTCCATTTGGCTCTTCGAAAAAATGGCCTCATTTTGATGAGATTACTTTTATTCCTGCACAGACTTCGCCCTTTGCTATTGACGGGGATGAAGCTGTTGATGTGAAGGTGACAATCGGGCCAAAAGCGAAAAAACCAATGAAAATCAAAATCCCTCTGATGATTAGCGGAATGGCCTATGGAATCGCATTGAGTGAGCAAGTGAAAATTGCGCTGGCAACAGCTGCCAAGAATACAGGTACCGCCGTCAATTCCGGTGAAGGAGGAATCCTTCCCGAAGAGCTTGAAAGTGCAGGAAAGTATATCCTTCAGTTCTCCAAAACCGAGTGGGGGAAGGAAGAA